>WQVW01000187.1 GCA_009785655.1 Oscillospiraceae bacterium
ATCATATTGACCAGCGACCCGGTGACAAACTGGCTCATCGGCCGCGTGACCCATTGGGAGGCGACCAACAGCGCAATAAATAGCGCAGTCCGCGTGACCCAAAGCACGTTGCCGCGCACATTTCTGCTTGATTTTTCATTCATATTGTTATCCCCTTGCTTTTTTTACATCAGTATACTACAATCACATCAAGAAATACGTTGCTTTTGCAACATTAATGAAAGGGAGTATATGGCGTATATTGAAGCATTGGCGCAATCGCATTTTTTCAACGGGATAGATCGCAATGATATTGAAAAGCTTGTCAAATGCCTACATGCGGAGTTCAGGCAGTATGAGAAGAACGAAACAGTCGTTCCATTGGGGAGCGTGTTCGATAAAGTCGGGATTATTTTGTCAGGGACTGCAAAGTCGTTTAACACTGATATATCTGGCAAGGAGTATGTCGTGACGTTTATGGGAAAAGGTTATTACATCGGGGTTCTGCTGGCCGCCAGCCGCGGGCGGAAAAGCCCTGTGACTGTGGTGGCTTCTGAAGCACTTTCGGTGCTCTTCTTTTCGGCATCCAACATATCTGGTGTCTGTCAAAATGCCTGTGAGAGCCACATGAGACTGATGCGGAATTTTTTAGACGCAACCTCTGAAAAAGCCTTAAATCTGCTGGACAGAATCGACTGCTTGTTGAAACCGACAATCCGCGAAAAAGTGCTGACGTATCTGACCAAATTCGCCGCGGAAAGCGAAAGCCGTCTGTTCCTGATCCCCCATGACAGAGCCGCCCTCGCGGAATACCTGGGTACAGACCGCAGCGCGCTCTCGCGAGAGTTGGGCAAAATGAAACAGGACGGGCTGATTGATTATTATAAGAATACGTTCAAGGTGCTGTAGTTTTATTCAAAATAAAACAATTCTTCAAACTGCTTGTCTAAAGCAATGCAGAGAATAAGAGCCAATTTTGCTGTGGGACAAAATTGCCCTGTTTCTATGGAACTAATGGTGTTTCGCGACACGCCAACCATTTCCGCCAAAGCTGATTGCGAAAGATCTTTTTCCGCCCTTGCCACTTTTAACTTGTTTTTTAATATGATTTCATCTTTAATTTTAGCTCCACCACCCTTGAAGAGTTCCCACATATCTCACAAATAAAACGAGAGCGCCAGTTCCCAAAATGGCGAAACAAATGGCGGCTATCAAGTATCTTTTCTGGTTTAAAAAGCGATATTTAGCGAGAAATTCCCCAAACCAAGAAGCGAGAATAACCGAAGACAAAGCGTATACGGCAAGCATTTGCCCATTAATTAAAGAAAAGACAAGCAAAAGCCAACCCACTACTTCAATGCCAAAATAGTTGCCTTTCTTGGCACCTTGAGTCACTGCGTATTCTATGCCCTCATCTTTGTTTGATTGCTTGCTCTTTGCCAGGATTTCCTCTTTATGATCGTTCTTATTGTTCTCAACATTGCTCATAAAAGCGCCTCCAAATATTATTGTCATTTTGACAAGTTTTATTGTCGTTTTAATCATAGCACATACCAAGTATGCTTGTCAACAAAAAATTCATGATACTCAAAAAGCCGCAATATATCACACTATATGGGCAGTGTTCACAGACAAACAAAGCGGATGCCTCGTGTTGAAGCATCCGCTTTGTTTTATATCAGCTGCTGTTCGTTGATAATCAGCTTGAATTCCATGCCCAGCCGTTCGGCGGCGTGGCGGCACATGATCATGCGGTTCAGGAAAATCTCGAAATAATCCATCACGGAGCCGTATTTTGTGTCTACGGACAGTTTCAGTTTCACTAACGTGTGGCTTTCGTTGATCTTCAGCTCGGATTTTTTGACCGAATAGTTCACCCGGTCGTGTATATCGAACGTGGCGACTTCGGTGTTCCGCACGCGGGATCTGCGCACGTCTGATTTATCGGCCAGAATCACGGCGGCGCAAACATGGCTCACCGGGACGCCGGTGCCTTCGTCATGGTTGCCGATTGCTGTTGTGATCGTTGCAGTTTCCCCGGCAGAGAACCCCAGGTTATCCAACAGCCGGAAAGCCATCATCGCCCCGGAGAGTGAATGGTTCGAGCGGTTGACCAGGTTGCCGATATCGTGCAGATACCCTGCGATTTTTGCCAGTTCTACGTCCCGATCCGGATACTCCAGTGTCTGCAATATGTAACCGGCATGTTCTGCCGTTCTGGTCACATGGGCGAAGCTGTGTTCTGTGAACCCGAGTGCGGAAAGTGACTCATCCGCCCGTATGATGTACGTGTTTATCGCGTCATTGTTCTTTATATCATCAAATGTGATCATTGTCTTCTAAAAACCTCCGATATTCTTAAATTGCCTGGGGCCGTATTGATCCCAAGTGCGGATAATATATGTTGTTCGTCACACGCGCCTTGTCCCTGATACACGCGCTGTGCGCCGGCATCACTGCCGCAGGCGATGGTCACGCCCAGGGCGTTTGCCTCAACCAGTGCCGATTGATGCCCCTCGTACACCTGGCGCAAAACGCTGTCGTGTTCATGCCCGATTCCTATCAGATTTGCAACCGTTGCAATTGTCGGCACCCAAACCGCACCGGTTTGTGCCATAATCAGGCAAGCCGCGCGATCCATGTAAAATCCATGCTCAATGCTGTCCGCACCCGCATCCAGTGCGCGTTTGATGTTATCAGCCCCGTTCGCGTGAACCATCACAGCGAAGCCTTCACCGTGGGCGATCTTTACCATCTCTGAGAATTCGTCACACGTTGGCGGCCCGGTCACGCCGCCATCGGAGTACCGGATAAATCCGGAAGCTGTCAGCTTGATAAAATCTGCGCCCAGCACCCCGGCCACACGAACAAGCTGGCGGTATTCAGCCAGATTGTCAAAGCCCCTGCCGAACATGTGGCCGTAATAGCCGTTCTTGTGTATTATATACGCTGGCGTGCGATAGTCAATACCGTATTCATGCGCGACCTTGCGTGCAAAGACAGAAGCCATGTGCTTGTCCCCGCCGTCACGATAGAATATAACACCGTGGTCTTGGCAAGCCTGCAAGTTCCGGCGGATAAAAGCTTCGTCAACATTTGTCTCATGCCGGGAGATTGAATTTTGGTAAGAATTTGCGTCGAGTATAATATGTCCGTGACATTCGTAGATCATTCGTGCGCGCCCTCCTGATGGCAATTGACAGTTGACGATGATAGAAGTGGCAAAACACAAGCACCTGTACGATAAAAGAATCCCGGCCCAGTGCGAATTTTGCTGTTTTGACAACATGTTCCGAAGGTTATTATAGCAGACTTTGATAAATTTGCAACAAAAGTGTTGCAAAGCTGGATGGGCTGTGTTATAATCCCTAAGCTATGTTTAAATAAGGTGGATATAGCTCAGTTGGTTAGAGCATCGGATTGTGGTTCCGAGGGTCGTGGGTTCGAGTCCCATTATCCACCCCAAAAATTAGCTGACAATTTGCAGATTAATAGATGTGTGTTGTCAATGATCAATGGGATGTCGCCAAGCGGTAAGGCACCAGACTTTGACTCTGGCATTCGCAGGTTCGATCCCTGCCATCCCAGCCACATTTTCCCGTTCCTCGGTGCGCTCACATGGTGGGTTCGCGGTGAAAGAGGAGCAACAAGACCCGTTAGCTCAGTCGGCAGAGCACCTGCCTTTTAAGCAGGGTGTCGTGCGTTCGAGCCGCACACGGGTCACCAGTAA
>WQVW01000188.1 GCA_009785655.1 Oscillospiraceae bacterium
CGAGTCAGCGACGCGCACGACAGGTGACGGATACTCTTGCTTCGGCATCCATTTGAACGACTTGCCGGAAGCGATTGCATACGCCGCAGATCACGGACTCACATTCCGCCAAGTCCACAATCATATTGGTTCTGGCAGTGACCCTGAAATATGGCGGCAGAGCATTGATGTTTTATTGGGGATTACAGAGAGATACTGCCCCTACGCCGAAACAGTATCGTTCGGCGGCGGATTTAAAGTTGCGCGGATGCCGAATGAAACTCCGGCGGATTTGGCGACCCTCGGCAATTACGCAAAAGCGCGGATCGAAGATTTTTACAACCGGACAGGCAGAAAGCTGAAAACGGAGATTGAACCGGGGACGTATATCGTTGCCAACGCCGGATATGCCGTTACCCGCGTGATTGATAAAAAAAGCACTGACGACTTCAATTTTATCATCGTTGACGGCGGGATGGAGATAAATGCCCGCCCGATCATGTATGGTTCACGCCACCCCTTTTATATCGTTGCCGGGAATCAAGTGAAATCCTCTGAATTTGGTGATACGCCAGAGGGATACGAGGCGATCATTGCGGGCAAATGCTGTGAAAGCAGTGATATGCAGACATTGACCGATGACGGATACGGCTATCCGGTGAAGATGGCCGAGCCTGAAGTCGGAGACCTTTGTGTCATCGGTGGTGTGGGGGCATATGGTTCGTCTATGACGCCGTTTAACTATAACTCACACACGCAGGTTCCAGAGGTGTTGCTCACCGCTGGGGGGGCGTTGCAGCTGATACGCCGCCGGCAAACGCTGGAACAGGTATTGGAGAATGAAATATGAAAAAAATACGAATCGGTATCGTCGGCTACGGAAACGTGGGGCGCGGGGCTGAGAAAGCGGTGCTGGCCGCGCCGGACATGGCACTTCGCGCCATTTTCACCCGGAGAGATGTGCAATCGATCAAACCAGCGGATAAATCCGTCCCGGTGCTGCCGATTGAAGATGCGGAAAAAATGGCAGGTGAAATCGACTGCATGATCCTTTGCGGCGGCTCCGCATCAGATTTGGCGGAACAAGGCCCGATGTTTGCCAAGCACTTCAACATCGTAGACAGCTATGATACCCACGCAAAAATTCCGGGGTATCTTGCCTCAGTCGATAAAGCGGCGGTGAACACGACGGCAGTGATATCCTGTGGATGGGATCCTGGGCTGTTCTCTATCATGCGGACGCTCTTTGAATCATCCTTGCCTGACGGTGCAGGGTATTCGTTCTGGGGACCCGGTGTGTCGCAGGGGCATTCCAATGCCGTACGGGGCGTCCCGGGTGTTTTGAACGCTGTGCAGTATTCGATACCGATAGATAATGCGGTGGAAGCCGTGCGCAACGGGTCGCGGCCGGAACTCACGGCCAGACAAAAACATCTGCGTCAATGCTATGTTGTTGCCGAACCCGGCGCGGATAAACAGGCGATTGAACAAGCAATCAAAACAATGCCGGACTTCTTTGCCGATTACGACACAACGGTCGAATTCATCTCCGAGACTGAGTTTGCGTCGAATCACCGCGCGATGCCGCATGGTGGAATGGTTCTGCGCAGCGGCGCAACGGGTGAAAATACACAAGTCATGGAGTTTTCACTGAAGCTGGAATCGAACCCAGAGTTTACCGCCAGTGTGATGACCGCGTACGCCAGGGCAGCCTTCCGCTTGGCGGAAGAAAAGCAATTCGGTGCGAAAACAGTGTTCGATGTACCGCTGACGTATCTGTCGGAAAAGAGCAGAGACGACTTAATTAAAGAGCTTTTGTAGGGGCGCACAACGTGCGCCCCGTGTCTTTATATTTTCACGGGTGAACATGTTTTAAGTGTGCCTCCACAGAAGGCAGAGACGATTCAAGGGCACACTGTAATAATAATAAGTTTTTATTAAAAATCAGTTGCAATTAGTTTCTGGCTGTGATATACTCTTAAATATCAAATTCTGAGTATAAAAAGGAGAGCGTTTATGAAAAAGTTTATATGTACTGTATGCGGATATGTCCATGAGGGAGATGCACCTCCTGAGAAATGCCCGATCTGCAAAGCCCCGGCGTCAAAATTCACGGAGCAAAAAGATGGTGAAAAAACATGGGCAGCGGAGCATGTTGTCGGTGTGGCGCAAGGGACTCCGGATGATGTGATGGCGGAACTCCGCGCAAATTTTGAAGCAGAATGTACAGAAGTCGGCATGTATCTGGCGATGAGTCGCGTGGCGCACCGTGAAGGGTACCCTGACATCGGCTTGTACTGGGAAAAAGCCGCGTGGGAAGAAGCGGAGCACGCCGCCAAATTCGCAGAACTCTTGGGCGAGGTTGTGACCGACAGCACAAAGAAGAACCTTGAAATGCGCGTCGAAGCAGAATACGGCGCAACGCAGGGCAAGTTCGATCTCGCGAAGCGTGCCAAAGAAATCGGTCATGACGCGATTCATGACACCGTACATGAAATGGCTCGCGATGAAGCACGGCACGGCAAAGCGTTTGAAGGATTCCTAAAACGGTTCTTTTAGTTTGCAACGCAAAAACACCCAGCAGATCCAACACGGATCTGCCGGGTGTTTTTAATTTTATGGATTACATCTCCGCAAAGGCACGTAAAATGTTCAGCCCGACTGTCCCGCTCTTTTCCGGGTGGAACTGTGCGCCGAACACATTCCCTTGTGCCACTGCGGCGGTTACGTTCATGCCGTATTCCGTTGTTGCGATGACGGAGTTTTCACAATCCACCGCGTGATATGAGTGAACAAAGTAGACATGATCACCCTCATCGATATATTTGAACAGCGGGGATTTTTCGCCTTTGAACTGCAGCGCATTCCAGCCCATGTGCGGGATTTTATGTTCCGCATCTGATGGAATCGGTGCGATGACGCCGCGGAGCAACCCCAGCCCCTCATGCGTGCCGAACTCCAGGCTTTTTTCAAACAGCATCTGCATTCCCAGGCATATGCCCAGGATCGGCTTGCCTCGCGCCGCTTCTCGGATCACCAATTGATCCAGCTTTGTCGTGCGCAAACGCGCGCTCGCATCCTCAAACGCGCCGACGCCGGGCAGGATCAGTTTATCAGCGCGGGTGAGTGTTGCTTCATCGGCCGTCACTTCAGCCTCTTGGCCTATATATTTCAGCGAACTGACCAGAGAGAACAGATTGCCAACGCCATAGTCGATAATCGCGATCATATCAGCGTCCCCTTGGTTGACGGGATTTTATCGGCATTTGCTTTATCGATCGCGCAAGCTTCCCGCAATGCACGTGCGAGGGATTTGAACACCGCTTCAATAATATGGTGCGCGTTTTTCCCGGCGAGTTTCCGCAAGTGTATCGTTATCCCGGCGCGCCGCACGAACGCTGCCATGAACTCTTCCAGAAGCTCCGTCTCAAATTCGCCTACTGTTGTTTGATCTATCGGCACATCCAGCCCTAAAAATCCCCTGCCGGACACATCCACAGCGCACAGGATCAACGCCTCATCCATCGGGAGTGTGACATCGGCATACCGGCGAATCCCACGCATATCGCCCAACGCCTCTGCAAAAGCAGATCCCAGGCAGATGCCGATATCCTCCACAGTGTGGTGATTGTCCACCTCCGTGTCACCGAAACATTTGACGGTGAGATCAAAATGGCCGTGGCGTGCGAACAACGTCAACATATGGTCAAGGAACCCCAC
>WQVW01000189.1 GCA_009785655.1 Oscillospiraceae bacterium
AAGCCCATTCTGGCGTTTTAGGCACACCGTCCTCCCGCCCCAGCACGTAATCCTCGAACTTATCGAACCCGTGCGAATGCGTGGCGATGTACTCTTTATCGTACGTATCCTCGGTGATCCACGTATAAGCAATCGCAAGCTGCAATGCTGCGTCAGTGTTCGGCAGCACCGGAATCCACTTATCAGCGTGCAAAGCCGCGCCATAGTTTAAATCGGGGCAAATGTACACGGATTTGATTCCGATATTAGAAAACCAGTAGCACAGCCGTGACGGCAGCTGGCCGACAACGCCGAGCGGGGTCACTTCCGGGTCACAGCCCCAGAAGAACAGCATATCGGTGTGCTTGGCGATATCCGGATACAGATTCGTCATCGGCATCATCTCGCCGACCGGCTCACAGCCCCAGACGTGTTTCGCGCCCCAGAACCAACCTTCCCAACTGTCCATGTTCCGCATTTGCAGCGTGTATCCGCCCATCAGCGACAGCAATCGGTTCGGGCAGCCGTGAGAAGGGGCGACGTGTTTTCCCTCCCCATGCATATCGGCCTGGCATAGCACCGCCTCCGGCCCGTAGGTCTCTTTGACCCGCACAAGCTCATCCGCGACAATCTGCGCGGCCTCGTCCCAGGATATCCGTACGTACTTGGATTTCCCGCGATTCTGCGGATTCCGTTCCCCCTTGGGATCCCAATCGACGCGTTTGAGTGGATACCGCACGCGATTTTTGGAGTACACGCGCGATTTATATGTCAGCCCGAACGGCGAAATCGTGACACGATCCGGTGCGCGGAACGCACTGCCGCGGGCGCGTATCTCCCACGGATTACAGTGTTTGTCAGTATATTCCGTGTCATAGAAGTACGGGCGGATGCGTGTAATTTTTCCGTCTGTGGAGTCCACAAAGCAAGGCCCGCCAGACTCCGGACCCATTAAGCTGAAACTGACGATGTTAGTCATATCAGGCGTGAATTTATTTTTCATGTAAATATACACCGTCCTTGTAAAAATATTTGCGGGTGTTTTGCCCTCGTCCAATTCCTCTGCGGTGGAGGGGTGGCGGCGAAGCCGACAGGGTGGTTGCCCATGTTTTGGTGGCGGGCGGCACAGTTTGTCCCCACAGGCCGGCATAAAAAATGTAATATCTTCTAAAATTCATGTCTATCTGTATTATACACGTCGTGAGAACAAAATAAAAGCTTTACTTTTGAAAAAAGAATGGTGTATAATCTACCATGTATGATTATGAATTAAATTTAATATATAAGGAGGCAAGAACATTGGCTAGATTCGACGTTTCAGACACCAAGGCGCTGACCAAAGCAGTGGAGAAATATCTCGATGCCCTTGCGGGTAATCTTATCTGCGCACTGCAGCTGTGGTACGAAGGTTTGAACGGACACGGAGTCCCCACGCCGGAAGAAATGCTGGCGATTGAAACCGTCCTGTCAAAAACCCCGGGCTGGGCAGACGCGGGTAACGTACGATACGAAAAATTCGGTACGCAAAAGAGTTATAAACGTGTATAGGTAAACGCGTATAGGCAATTAACGATGGTTAATTGCCCATTGGAAAGGAGAGAGTGCAAATTGGCGAATACTATTATGATTCAGCATATGTTCAAAAAAGACGGATTCTATAAAGCGGCTGACGGCAAGGTGTATAAAATTGTTGTGTCGGAGATTTGGAATCTTCGGGCTTTTGAGATCCAGAACGGCAAGATGACAGGGCCTATGGTTAAAATCCATCCCGAGTCTGATTTGGCGAAATCTCTTGTGGAGGTAGTTTAAGATGGCTGAGAAAATAACACACAGTATATGCGTCGGCGGGCCGATTGCTATTCATACGGTGGATGGGGCTATCCGCCGTATACGTCCGGTAGTGCTGGACAACAATGATCCCAAAGGGTGGACAATTAAAGCCAGGGGTGAGGAATTTACACCGACACGCAAATTGCAGCCCGGCTTTATCGCCATGACTGAAAAGAACAGAGCCTATTCCTACGACAGAATTCGTTATCCAATGATTCGCGAAGACTTTGTCGAAACCCCGGACGGACAGAACCGCAACACAGAAATGCGCGGCAAATCCGGATACCGCAGAGCGTCTTGGGATGAAGCGCTGGATCTGATCGTCCGTGAGACGAAGAGAATCCAAGGCACATACGGCAAAGAAGCGGTGACCGCGATGACATCATCCCACCACTCTTGGGGTAATGTGGGGTACAAGCTGTCTACGTTCGCCAGATTCTTCCGTATGCTGGGATACACCGAGGTAAAAGATAACCCCGATTCATGGGAAGGCTTCACCTGGGGCGGTCCGCACACATACGGTTATTATTGGCGTCTCGGCGGCACTGAAGCGTTTGATCTGTTGGAAGACGCATTGCAGAACGTTGAAACCATGATCATGTGGTCGCACGACCCGGATACAACCCGCGGCGGGTACGCGGGGAATGAATCCACCATGTGGAGACATTGGCTGAACGACCTGGGTGTTCAGTTCATATATATTGATCCGTTCAACAACTTCTCCTCTGTCAAACAAGCTGACAAATGGCTGGCTCCGCGCCCCGGTACGGATGCGGCACTGTGCGAAGCGATCGCATACGTCTGGTTGACCGAGGGTACGTACGACAAAGAATATATCGCCAAACACGGTCACAGATTTGATGAATGGAGTGACTTCATCCTCGGCAACGGGGAAGATCGTCTCGCCAAAACACCGAAATGGTGCGAAGAAGAGACCGGCATCCCGGCGGCTGATATCAAGGCGATGGCGCGCAGATGGGCAAGCACCAAAACCATGGGCGGCTCCGGCATGCGCGGCGGCTTCGGCGGCGTTTGCCGTACGGCCAACGGCACAGAGTTCGCACGGACGATGATGCTGTTGTTCGCGATGCAAGGCATGGGCAAACCGGGGCAGAACGTATGGTCAGGCTCGACCGGCGCACCGATGGACTACGACTTCTGGTTCGGCGGATACTCCGACCCGTTGGCGCAAATCGCCAATGAGCCGATTGCCGACAAAACAGCCGTCAACTGCGTGACGCAAAAACTGTACAGAACAAACCTGCCGGAAGCGGTGCTGAACGGCCATTACGAATGGTACGGTGAAGGATTCTGCGGCGGCGGACTTGATCTGGAGTTTACAGAGCATATTTATCCGGAACCCGGTTGCAGCAAAGTCCACATGTTCTGGCGTTACGGCGGCACGTTCATGGGCACGATGCTTGACACCAACAAATGGGTCAAGATGTACCAGTCTTCAGAGTTAGAATTCGTCGTTAACCAGGACATCCACTTCCACGGAGAGGCAAGATTCGCCGATGTGGTGCTTCCGGCATGTACGAATCTGGAGCGTTATGATATCGGTGAGCTGTGCAACTCCGGCAACGGCGGATATCAATCTCACTCACAGACCGGTAACAGCTGGCAGATCGTTGTATTTCAGGACAAAGCGATTGAGCCGCTGTGGGAATCGCGTTCCGACTACTGGATATTCGCAGAGACAGCCAAGCGTCTCGGCTGGGGTGAAGAATTCACTGAAGGCC
>WQVW01000190.1 GCA_009785655.1 Oscillospiraceae bacterium
ATAACCACTGTGCAGATCACAGACGCACTGGGTGCGCAGGAGCTGAACAAGCCGGTGGGGACTTACATCACTGTAGAGCTTGACAAGTTTATCAACCGTGAGGAAGGGGCGTTCAATGCCGGCAGTATCGCATTGGCGCAGGAGATTGAACAGTTGTTGAAACTTGAATCGGGAGAATCCGTGCTTGTTGTCGGCCTCGGCAACTCCGCCATCACGGCGGATGCGATCGGACCGATTACGGTGCGGCACACGATGGTGACGCGGCACCTGGTGGACAAAATGCCGGAAGATTTCGGTATGCTGCGCCGTGTGTCGGTGCTGGAATCCGGCGTGTTGGGGACCACCGGCATGGAATCTGCCGAGCTGATAAAAGCGGTGACGGAACGCATTCAGCCCGATCGTGTGATTGTGGTTGATGCATTGGCTTCCCGCAGATTCAAACGCGTTTGCCGCACCGTTCAGCTGGCCGATACCGGGATTGTGCCAGGTTCCGGCGTTGGCAATGGCCGGATGGCGATCAATACTGAAGCGCTAGGTGTGCCTGTCACCGCCATCGGTGTGCCGACAGTGGTTGACGCGGGGACGTTGGCCGCCGATATCGCCGAAAAAGCAGGTGCCCAGGACGTAAGTCGGCAGGATTTTGAAAACTACGGCAGTGACATGATCGTCACACCCAAAGACATCGACACGTCAGTCAACGACATATCAAAGTTCATCGGATATGCCCTGAATCTGGCATTTCATCAAGGGATCACAGTGGATGATATCACGATGTTTCTGAGCTAATCGGAGAAAAGCCTGTTTTTCGCCCGGTTGAGTTATCGCGCGGCGATACGATGCAAATGTAACGGAATGCCCGGCGGGAATGCATCCCGCCGGGCATGGTGATTTGATTTTTTTCGTCTTAGGCAAACGGAGCGCATTTAATGCAGCGACAAAGGCCGCAGAAGCTCGGCTACACGGGCGTTTTCTTCCCTGACTTTCCATATGCCCTTGATGTTTGTGTTAGGGTGCTTTAACAACAGGTTGATCAATGACTCTTCAACTGTTGCCAGGAACACCCATGTGATTAAAAACATAAAATAAATGTTGACCACCAAATGTTCGCCAATCGTGAAGTATAGTATCGGCGCGATAAACAGAAACAATGCCGCCGCTTTGTTCGCCAATGTGTGGGTAAATAAAACTTTTCTGTGTTTAATTAACCCGCTGATGCTTGCGGAGAGTATTTTAAATACCAATGCCCCGATAACAACAAACCACAACCAACCCCATATCTGCATGACAGGCATCAGCACAAAAATTCCGACCACGATTAAAAGCATGTCGGCAAAAGCGTCTAACTCCGCGCCAACCTTGGACTCGCCGTTGGGTATTTTCCTTGACAAGCGGCCGTCAATCATATCTGTGGCACCTGCGATGCAATAGATCACAAACGATACAAGCCCCATAGGGGGAACGATGAATACAAGCGCAATGGTTAATAGTATTCGCGAAAACGTAACTATGTTTGGCACATATCTTAATTTCATTATCTTTTATCCCCTTATGAAACGCCGCACCCTTCATATATCCCCGTGAAGCAGGCAGCAGTGGGCGCCCTTGAGGATGCAGCCCACTGCTGATTAGGGTTTAACGCAGCGCTGTTATTGCCAGAGCGGGACAACATCAAAGCCTAGAAGCCCCAGTTGCTCCACAATATCGGTAAATTCTTCGCCGCCTGACGCCCTGATTACGTGCGATATGCCCACCGCCGCAAAAAATGTGGTCGGTTCATCTGTCTCCCGCAGCAGCCGGGCGATTGCATTGGCATAGTAAGTAGAACGGTAGTTCATCACGATATCTCTTGTATAGATTCCGTAGGGACTGTCAATGGTCGCGGCAATAGACAATTCGATTGTAAAAACGTCAATGAGTGCCGCGATATCGTTGGCTTCATACATAAACGCCAAATCGTCAACCGATACGTCATCACTGCCCATTATCTCCGCCAGCATTTCTATCGGCGGCAGGAAGTGCATAATTTGATACAGCACGACATCAAAAGGTGGATTGTACAGTATATTCAACTGTTGTTCAGCAGCCTCTAAGCCGATTACAGGCCGCCCTAGCGTCGTGGCGACTTCTAAGACATAGCCATCTACTCCCATGTTGCTTAAATCCAGATCTGACAGGAGCGTTATAAATTCCATATAGATGGTGTGAATCAGGAAAACAGGATTCATGGTATTCACTTCTTCGTAAGGGATATCGTAACTGGCGATGACCTCTACAAGATGGTCATAGGCCTCCTGCGGCAGAAATTCCGCCCAGGTCAATCCATCCGGCAGAAGCACCATCTCTTCCATCACGGCCACAAGCATGTCCATGTCCGAGATATCAATCTCCAAGGCAAAAACATCCGCCCGCGCCATGGCGTCTTCGACGATATCTGCCAGCGGGAACCACTCCGGATGGCTGCCGTGAAGCGTGCCGAATAGGTATACGACATTATCCCCATATTCGATCCGATGGAGTGCCCCGTGGATATCAAACGCGCTTGTTGGGCCTTCGGGCATCACGTCATCTTCGTCATAATCCTCTGTTTCGGGAACTTCCGGTTCCGTTGGTTCAATAATCTCCGGCTCTGTTTCCGGTGTTGGAGGGACGTCAGGCTCGTTCGTGCAGCCGACAAGCCAAAACGCGGCCAGCAGAACAAGCAGCAGTGAAGATATACAGATTCTTTTTTTCATTTATTTAACCTCTTTAATTGTTTTATAAGATCGTGCGATTTCAGGGAATGAACCACCCCGCCCCTTGCGGGGCACCCCTCCAAGGAGGGGAATTTTTAGTGCGCGCACACCGCCGGGGTGGTTTCTCCGGTATCGTGGGGGCGCATGTCGCGCCCCCACGATACCGGTTAGTCATCTCAAATCTCAATCCAGGCTAAACAGCTCAAACAGATCCAGTGACTCGAATTCTGGCGTAAATGTCACGTCAAAATCATCCACCCAGCTTTCCAACGCGATTTCAAACAGATTCATGGCGACCGCTTGGCGCAGCGTGCGGTTCATTTGGCGCATTCTGGCGGGTACTGCATCGTAATCTATCGGTACGCGCAAAATGATATGGTAGCCGAACTGGGATTCGATAATCCCGCTGAATTCACCGATTTCCAGCGCGCGCGCACCGGCATAGAACTCCGGAACCATGTCATTTTGCTGGAACAGGTATCCGCCCGGACTTGTGAAGACACCGGGGTCATCTGTCCATTCATGCATCAGGGCAGCGAAGTAATCGGTCAAGTCATCGCCTGTGTACATGTTCAGCAAGTCTAAAATCATTTCCGCATGTCCCCTGGCGAGGTCGTCATGGCTGCGCAGAATGTGCATCGCCATGATGTACCCATCATCCGCCGTGAATGCGCGGACGTCCTCGTCCGACAGATACTGCGCGTGGTCACCATACATATGCATAATCATGACACCGGACAACAGCGATGTTTTCGCGATCTGTTCATACATCGCGAGACTGTACGCACCCATGCTGTCCCAGAGTGCTTGGGCGAAC
>WQVW01000191.1 GCA_009785655.1 Oscillospiraceae bacterium
CTGAAACGATAAAAAATAACGGAATAAAGAATTTTCGGTATTGACTTCCAGGACTATTGGTTGTACAATGAGGTGCGCACATAAAGGGAGAGGCACAATATGTTGTGTCTGGAAAATATCGGACAAGATTCGCCTCCGCACCTTTAGTCGGGCGGAAAACCTTTATATAGTATTAAAAAAGAGAGGGTGGCCATTATGCCAATTACCAGTATTAAAAAGAGAGACGGAAGAGTTACTGAGTTCGACATAGGCAAAATAGCGGAAGCCATCGGCAAAGCATTTGATGCTACATACAGGACAGACAATGAGGAACTGTCAGCGCAGCTTGCCGGTGAGGTGATTTCGATTCTGGAGGTTGAAGGGAATAACTCTCCGGATGTTGAACATATTCAGGATATCGTTGAAAAAGTCCTGATGGATAATGGATATATCACCACAGCGAAGGCGTATATACTCTACCGTGACCAGAGAAATCGCCGCCGCCAGATGAATAGCCGCTTGATGCAGACATATGAGGAAATTACCTATGCCGACGCGCGTGACAGTGATGAAAAACGCGAAAACGCGAATATCGACGGCGACACCGCGATGGGTGTAATGTTTAAGTACGGCTCAGAGGGCGCGAAGCAGTTTAACAATATATCTGTGTTGAAGCCAGACCATGCCAAAGCGCATATTGATGGTGACATTCATATACATGATCTTGATTTCCTGATGCTCACCACGACTTGCTGTCAGATCGACATCATAAAGCTTTTCCGTGGCGGATTTTCAACCGGACATGGTCATCTGCGTGAGCCGAATGATATCGCGTCGTATTCGGCACTCGGTTGCATTGCGATACAGTCAAACCAGAACGACCAACACGGCGGGCAGAGTATCGTCAATTTCGATTACGGCATGGCGGAAGGTGTTCGCAAAACATTTGTACGCTTGTACAGACAGAATCTGGCGAAAGCATTGCTGTTGTGGCAGGATATGCCGGATCCGGAGGACGAGATAAAAGCGATGATCGCGGATATCAGGGAAAAGACCGGACTTGCGCCGACATTGGAAGACTGCGGTGCGTATTTTGAGGCGGAGTTCCCGATACTGATGGCGAAGTACGGCGACGAAGAGATGATGAAGAAAGCGCAGCAAACCGCGCATCATTACGCCGCAAAGGAAACGGACAGGGCGACATACCAGGCGATGGAGGCGTTGATTCACAACCTAAACACAATGAATTCACGCGCCGGTGCGCAGACACCGTTTTCTACGATCAATTATGGCATGGACACGTCCCCCGAGGGGCGCATGGTGATGAAAAACGTCATGACAGCAACCGAAGCGGGTTTAGGCAATGGTGAAACGCCGATTTACCCGATTCAGGTATTCCGTGTGAAAGAGGGTGTCAGCCTGAATCCCGGTGATCCGAATTACGATCTGTTTAAGCTCGCCTGCCGCTGCTCTGCGAAGAGATTGTTCCCTAATTTTGCGTTTGTTGACGCGCCGTTTAACATCAAATACTATAAAGGCACCCCGGAGACGGAGATTGCGTACATGGGATGCCGGACGCGCGTTATAGGCAATGTGCACGACGATGCGCAGGAGATATGCAACGGGCGCGGAAATTTGTCATTCACGTCTATAAACCTACCGCGTCTTGCCATCAAGGCGGATGGGGATTTGAATCGGTTTTTTGAAGATCTGGATCATAAACTCGGACTCGTCATAGAGCAGCTTTTAGAGCGATTTGAAATACAGTGCCGCAAGCGCATGTACAATTTGCCGTTCCTGATGGGACAAGGTGTATGGCTTGGTTCTGAGAACCTTGGATATGACGATGAGGTGCGTGAGGTACTGAGACATGGTACGCTCACCATCGGGTTTATCGGACTGGCCGAGACGCTGGTGGCGTTGATTGGTGAACACCATGGACAAAGCGAGCGGGCGCAGAACCTGGGACTTGAAATCGTAAGCCACATGCGTGCGCGGTGCGACAGAGAGTCGCAGGAACGCGGGCTGAATATCACGCTGATTGCCACGCCGGCGGAGGGCTTGGCCGGAAGATTTGTAAAACTCGACAGAAAAAGATTCGGCATGTTGGCCGGAATCACCGATAGGGATTATTACACCAACAGCTTCCACATCCCGGTGTATTACAAAATGAATGCGTTCGACAAAATAAAAATCGAAGCACCGTATCATGCGCTGACGAACGCGGGGCATATCAGTTATATCGAAATGGACGGTGATCCGCTGGATAACCTGGAAGCGTTTGAAAAGGTCATCAGATTCATGCACGAATCCGGTGTAGGCTACGGATCAATTAACCACCCAATCGACCGTGACCCGGTCTGCGGATTTACCGGCGTCATCGCCGACGAATGCCCAAACTGCGGCCGTATCGAAGACGAAGAACACCAGAGTTTTGAGCGTATCAGAAGAATCACAGGATACCTGGTGGGTTCTCTGGACAGATTCAACAACGCCAAACGTTCCGAAGAAGCAGATAGAATCAAGCATAACTGCGCGGGGTAGAGCTATGCGCATAGCTGATACAATTCAAGATTCAATAGTCGATGGACCGGGTCTGCGGTTTGTCGTGTTCGCCCAAGGCTGTGAGTTCTGTTGCGAGGGCTGCCATAATCAAGAGACATGGGACGCGGCCGGTGGCACGGACGTGTCTGTGGAGGAGATAATCGCCCAAATGCTCGGCAATCCGCTGACGGACGGACTTACGTTATCCGGTGGAGAGCCGTTCCTGCAAGCGGCGGATTGCGCAAAAATCGCCCACGCCGCGCGAGAGCATGGACTGAACGTGTGGGTGTACACAGGCTATACGTTTGAACAGCTGTTGACAGAAACAGGCGCAGGATTCCAAGAACTCCTGCGTCTGACAGATGTGCTAATTGACGGGCAGTTCAGGCTTGCCGAGCGCAGTCTGAACATAAAATGGCGCGGCAGCCAGAATCAGCGGGTGATTGATGTGAAGAAGAGCCTTGAGGCCGGTGAGGCTGTTTTGTTGGAGGTATAAGGTGGACAAACGAGTACGGCATTTAAAAGGCGGCCATCTTGGAGATATTGATTTAACCAGTCAGGACAAGGTAAATTGGAAACAATCCGTGTGTCCGTGGAACGAAGATGAGGGTGTGGATACCCATAAATGCGCAGTAAAATACACCTCAATATGTGACTACTTTTGCGGGGTAAAATACTTAGACACGATTTTATGCAGCTATCCATATGCGAATATTGATGTGTTAACTGAAGACGAAATAGACAGGCCAATGAAAAAATGCCCGCACTGTGGCCGTCATATTGACGCTGAGACACTAATTTGCGGACATTGCAATATGCACACCTAAATGAAATTAATAAACGGAGGCAATTTATGGTTGTCAAAGTAAAAGATCTGTATGCAAACCCATCAGAGTATCAGGGCGCGGAACTCACCGTGTGTGGGTGGGTGCGGACTGTGCGGGATATGAAGACGTTCGGTTTTTTGGAACTCAACGATGGGAGC
>WQVW01000192.1 GCA_009785655.1 Oscillospiraceae bacterium
ATTATCTACGATTACAGCGGAGACTTCAAGGGTTATGGGTTATCCCTGAAACCTAAATACAGTATACAAGGAGTCTGGATAAATAATGTATTTATATGAAAAACTCCAAAATAAAGAAGAGAAACTGGCTGTTATCGGTTTGGGCTACGTTGGTATGCCGCTCGCTGTGGCTTTCTCAAAAAAAGTTGACACCATTGGTTTTGATGTAAACAAAGAAAAAATACTGACCTATCAGCTGGGCATAGATCCCACGAAAGAAGTTGGTGACGCGGAAATTTACAACTGCCGCGTTAACTTTACTGCTGACGAGTCAAAACTAAAAGAAGCAAAATTTCATATTGTTACCGTGCCGACACCGATTGCACTCGATAACACACCGGATTTAGAATTTCTCATTTCCGCCACTGAGACAGTTGGGGAAAATCTCACAAAAGGTGCGATTATTGTGTATGAGTCTACGGTTTATCCCGGGGTCACAGAGGATGTTTGTATTCCCATATTAGAAAAACAATCCGGTCTTCGCTGCGGTTCTGACTTCAAAGTGGGTTATTCGCCCGAGCGTATCAATCCCGGCGATAGAATCAATCGTCTGGAGTCGATTGTGAAAGTCGTTTCGGGAATGGATGCGGAGAGTCTGGATGAAATTGCAAACACCTATGCATTGGTCGTGGACGCAGGCGTCTACAGGGCAAGCTCTATCAAAGTGGCAGAAGCAACCAAGGTCGTTGAAAATTCTCAGCGGGATGTCAACATCGCATTTATGAACGAGCTTGCGATGGTGTTCGATAAGATGGGCGTTGATACGACGGACGTTATCAAAGCCATGGATACCAAGTGGAATGCTTTAGGTTTTCGCCCTGGTTTGGTTGGCGGTCATTGCATCGGTGTCGATCCGTATTATTTCATCTACGAGGCGGAGAAAGCGGGCCATCACAGTGAATTAATCTGCGCTGGCCGAAGAATCAATGAAGAAATGAGCATTTTTGTGGGGGACGCCATCATCAAGCAGCTGGCTTTGGCAAACAAAGTCGTCAGCCACGCAAAAGTTGCGATTTTTGGATTGACTTTCAAGGAAAATTGTCCCGATATTCGCAACTCCAAAATAATGGATATCATAGAACACATACGTGCTTACGGCGTTGAACCGCTTGTGATCGACCCCGAAGCTTCTGCAGAAGATGCAGCGCAAGAATATGGATTAACCCTTATGTCCTTTGACGACTTGCACGATCTGGATTGTATCATATTTGGTGTCGCGCATGATGTGTTCAAAGAAATGGACATAACAAAAATAGAAAAACTGTTCGGCAATTATCCGAATAACGAAAAAGTATTGATTGACATTAAAAGCATATTAGACAGGACGGAGTTTGAGCAGCAAGGTTATCGCTATTGGCGGCCATAAATTTGGACAAAAATGGGAGATTTCAAAATGGATTCAAATGTTCCGGAACAAGAAAAGCTGTATGAACAATACCGCAAAAAAACAACCACGATCAATGAAAATGAAGTCAAAAAGCTCAATCGTGCATTCACCGTATGGGGAAAATGCATTTCCGCTTTGTTTACCCTCGCTTGCATTTTTGCCATATGGCGGTTTACGGCAAGGGCGGAGCAATGGTATTTACTCGGCGGTTTAATGTTTTTCTACATGCTGGTTAAAATCTTTTTCGCATTGTTGTACAGACCTTGTAGAAAAGAGCTTACCAAACCATACAAAGTCACCGCCATGATCACCTGTTTTAACGAAAACCCAACATCCGTTGTCGCGATATTGGAAAATGTGTTGGCGTTGGATTACCCGGTGCATGAGATATTATTTTTAGACGACGGCAGCAAATCCACTTTGGCATTTGAGGTGGCGCAATCTTTCGCTGACGCCCATAAGAATGACAAAGGCGCGCCATTGTTCCAAATCGTGCGTTTTGAAGCAAACCGCGGCAAGCGTGAGGTCATGGGTGATGGCTTTCAACTGTTAAGCGGGGATTATGTTTTTCTGTTAGACTCGGATAGTGAAATTTTACCCAATGCGCTGACGGAACTTTTGCGCCCATTTGAAGACGGCAAAACGACCTCATGCGTTGGGCATATCGGTGTCATCAACAGAAAAGACAACTTCTGCACAAAATTGCAAGCGATTAAATACTTTGGTGCCTTTCAGCTGGGAAGAGCCGCACAATCTGTCACCGGGGACGTGGTTGTTTGCAGCGGCGCGTTCAGTTTGCACAAGATGGACTTTATTTTGCAGAATCTTGATGCGCTCAAAATGACATCGCTTTTCGGCATCAACGTTTCTGCCGGGGACGACCGTGCGATGACGTATATTTCAAATATGTCCGGCGGAAAAACGCGATACCAAAACACTGCATACAGCGAGACAGAAGTACCTAATACATGGCGAAAACTCACATCACAGCGCAGAAGGTGGCAACGCTCTGCCTACATTGCCAGTTTGACCGCAGTCAGAGACATGTTCCCCAGAAAAATATGGTTTTTGCTGTGGTCGCTGGCTGATACGTATTTCTGGCTGATCGCTACTATCCTGTTTATCATTTCAGTGGTGCAAAGAGGCTTTTATTTCGACATTGTAGATATCATTTTGTACCATTTCATCATCATGTATATGCACAATGGGTTTTATATACTATATCGCCCGCTGCAATTCATATTCGTCCCAGTATATTCCTTCGTGTACGGCGTATTTTTGCTCTTTGTGCGTATCTACGCTGCAATCACAATCAAGTACGACGGTTGGGGCACGAGAGGTGCCGGTATAAAAAAAGAAGAAAACAGTGAACATACGGCATCATCATAATATATTTTCAACTGTGGGATATTTCGTTTGGGGCTTCGCACCATGCGGAATATCTTTATATATGTCTTGTAATCTCACGCCGCAGTCTTACAATGATCCGCTTCTCCAGTCGGCTAATGTACGACTGTGATATTCCCATCATGTCTGCCACCTCCTTCTGCGTCAGCTCCTGCCTGCCACCCAGGCCGAAACGCATAATGATGATCTCACGCTCACGCTCGGTGAGCTTTTCTATCGCATCGAACAGCAGCTTCCGATCCGCATCGTCTTCCAGCGGGCGCATCACCACGTCTGCCTCTGTGCCGAGAATGTCTGACAACAGCAGCTCGTTGCCGTCCCAATCGGTGTTCAGCGGTTCATCGAACGACACTTCGGTTTTCTTGTTGCTCGTCTTTCTTAAAAACATCAGAATTTCATTTTCAATACAACGTGAGGCATATGTCGCAAGCTTGATGTTTTTCGCTGAATCATATGTATTAATGGCTTTGATCAACCCGATTGTGCCGATTGAGATCAAGTCTTCTATGTTTATTCCGGTATTCTCAAAACGCCGCGCTATATAGACAACCAACCGCAGGTTACGCTCTATCAGCACTTTCTTCGCACTTTCGGAGCCTTCTGACAAAAGGCGTATCTGCTCCGCCTCTTCCTC
>WQVW01000193.1 GCA_009785655.1 Oscillospiraceae bacterium
ATTGAGTATCATAACCGTGACAGCGCACGTAGCGCACTTTCCATAGTTTGGGCATCCGCACCGTTATGAATCTCGGCAACATGCAACCCAATATGTACTGTCACTGCCGCCATGCTCGCTTTCGGCGTCGGAAGCATAGCAAACACCGGTTGTTCCAATTGCGGGGGAGTATACTTCCCTGTATGTTTAACCAAATCCTGCTGCTTTGATGCTCGATTTCGGTCTAGTCCAGCAAGCCCCATCACCAGGTCTGCATTTCCGGTTGCCATAACATCCAGTAATTCTTCCCGTACTCTTTTCACCCGGTTGTAGTACGTCTTTATGTTTATTCCATCTCTTTTGCACCATTCCTTTACACTTAACCCACTCTGCTTACATTGTGTGATTTGTTCCGCCCATTCCCGTAGCCGTATTTGCCGCTTTGCTTCTTGTACCTTCATAAAAATAATACGCCCCTCTCTCGGCATGGTACAGGTCTATTGCTACATAGTGTAAGTTTTCTTGAGAATTGTTACACTCTGTGCCATCGCCCTATCCAGTTTGCCGTTATGAAGCGTATTATCTCAGAAATATCAGTGTTTGTCGCATACCGTTGTATTAACCGCTTACGGTGTGAATCAGGCTTGCGCAAAACGATCACAATGAAACGGGCCACGTGAAGGCTCCATATAATGAGCGATAAAAAAGTGGAACAGACCACACTTTTTATGTATTATTGTATTGCTGACAAAAATCACATAAAAAGGAGCTGTTCCGTGTACATCATAACATACAAATGCGGACTTGAAAACCATAAAGATAATCAAATACTGATCGAGCCTCCTGCGGAGATAGCCGACTTTTTTAAAAGCGGCAAAGTATGTCTGCGACTATTACTTCGGTATAAAATATAATGGGGAGAATCTTGATATTGTTTGCCCGTGCTACAGGTTTACAGGTAAAAAAGAAGTAGTAGTGATACCCTGGTACTTGATCATCGGGAGGCCGTATCCGCTGCAAGTATATCAATTCGCCTGCGGCTATTACAGTGCGAACCCGGAAGTCGGGCAAAGGGGCGCGGCAGCAGCCACACGCGAAAAGTTCAACTTAAAGACTTTTTCGCACTCGACAGTCAGCCGTTCATTCAAGACGTTTGAGCAAGCCCAGAAAGCGGCATTGGAGAAGAAGTATGGGGAAGAAATAATCATCAGCGATGCCGAGGGGATGATTATTATCAGCGCTGCTCCGAAAGGCGCAAGCAATGATGGATCAGCGAGTAAAGATGGTGATGAAAAGCAGCGTACCGGGAGACGCTTCCCCACAGTTGAAGATACGGCAGAGCGCCGCAGGACAATGTCCGGATTTTTACCAGAGATCAAAAAAGGCGCAAAAAGAATAGATATTGAAGCCGCCGGACGCCAGTTTGCAAAGAATTGGAATGAAAAAACCCGGCGGCTATTGCTTTAGCCCATCCGCTGCACCACCCCTCCGTGGTATGCTCAAAACGTCAAAAATATGATGAAGGGAGCGTACGTAAATGAACAAACTGAAGGGGGGGAGTGCCGGAACGGTGCGAAAGCATGGACAAATACATAAGCAAAGTCAAGGAAGTTGACGTAGCGGCCGTCGCCGGGAACAAGACTCTGGCAGCGGCAATGGACCGGCGTGCCGTAGATCGCTGCAAAAAAGCGATCGAGAAGCTTGGCATCGTGCATACGCCTGTGGTTGGCACAGCAATGGACGGGCGCCGTCTGCTCTTATCAGGTCAAAGCGAACTGACAGCTCTCAGGGAGCTTGGGGTAAGAAAGATGGACGCCATCGAAATAGATATAACTGATGATGCCGACGCCAAGGCAAGATTCTCATTGCTGCTGATGTCGCTGTGGGAGAAACCGGGCGCGTTGTGCGAAGGGTTGCTGCTTCAGGAGGCACTGAACGCCGGGACATCCAGGCTGGAACTTCAAACAATGCTTGACAAGTCGGCGAGCTGGATCAGCAACCGGCTGGCACTTGTCACGCGGCTTGACGGCAATGTTTATGAGCTAGTAAAAAGCGGCCTTCTTGAGCCGCGCAGTGCACAGGAGGTCGCCCGGCTTCCGGCGGAAGTACAATTTGCATTTGCGGAAATAGCGGTGCGCGAGGGTCTGCCCAAGTCGGCGGTGGAACAGCTTGTGGCGGGCTACAGGGACGAAAGTTGTCCGGACGCTGTAAAGGCTCAGATACTACGCGATCCCAGAGCGGCGTTAAAAAGGATGGCAGACAAGCGGCGCGCGGTAAAAAGCGGGCGGTCAGACCACATCAAAGGAAGTGAACCGCCTGATATAATCGTTGAAATCATTAAAGCAACAAGACAGCAGATGGCCGCGCTCCGACGCGTACTTTGCTCCGGGATGCCGTTCGAATCCGGGGTGCATCTTGAAACGCTAAAAGAGTTAAGGTCTGAACTGATTACATTGTTTGCAGTAGTCAGCAAATCAATATCGCCGGCGGGCATTTCCCCGGGGAAAAATCACACTCCGGAAACGGGGGTGGAATGTAGTGGATAAATGGGAAACATATGGGAAAATACGTGCCTTGTATGTCAACGGGGCTAGCATCAGGTGGATTGCGAGAACGCTTGGCGTCAGCCGAAAGGTGGTCACGAAATACTGCAACGGCGCAACAACTCCAGACAATCGCAATGCCGCCGTGCCGCGACAGGCTACATTGAGAGAAGCTGCCGAGGCCGAGATTGTGCGAATGCTCGAAGAAAATGCGTCACTCCCGCGCAAACAGCGGCTCAGTGCGAAAGACATGTGGAATATTCTTGTGTCTGAACACAAAATCGCGATATCGGAGCCGTACGTGCGGCTTTTAGTGCGTGAATTACGCGATGCCCATGGCGACGAGTTCATACCGTTGCTGCATGAGATGGGTGAATCGGTGCAGATCGACTGGCTCGAAGATGTCGTTGTATTCATCGACGGCATCAGGAGCATAGTACAGGTGCTCGTATTCGCCTTACCGTACAGCGGTGCTGTATGCGCCTTCGTCTATCCCGACAGAACTATGCTTTGTTTTCTGCATGGCCACGTAAAGTATTTCGAGTGGCTCAATGGCGTCGTCAGGCGCTGCACCTATGACAACCTCAAAACCGCCGTGCTCAGCGGGAGTGGGAAGAATGCTGTAACGCAGGATGAATACAAACAAATCGAAAGGCATTACGCCTTTGTTGCGGAATTCTGCAACAGGGCGTCAGGCTGGGAAAAGTCAAACGCGGAAAACGGCGTAAAAATCACAAGGAATGAGGCTTTTACCCCAATCCCGCGCGTCAAGGATTTTGATGACTTGCAAAAACATGTCAGTGCCTGCCTTCTCAAATACAACATGACGCACAAATTGCAAGACAGGCCCAGAAAAATATGGGATATGTTCCTTGAGGAACAGGCCTCGCTCACCCCAC
>WQVW01000194.1 GCA_009785655.1 Oscillospiraceae bacterium
GTTTAGATAAATGGCAAAGAAGACAGTGGTTATTGAGGGATCAGGCAAACATTGTCACGTTACAAGAGAGACGCTGGACAAGCTGTTCGGCAAGGGGTTTGAGCTTGAGGTTAAAAAAATGCTCTCTCAGCCGGGTCAGTTTGCAACGCCGCACAAAATTACCGTGGAAGGGCCGCGCGGATCTGCGCAGATGGTGATCATCGGCCCGTGCAGACCGTATGACCAAGTAGAACTCTCTATGACTGACGCGCGCGCATTGGGATTTGACTGTCCCATACGCGAAAGCGGCTATACACAAGGCAGTCCCAGCTGCAAGCTGATAGGACCCGCCGGTGAAGTGACGATTCCCGAAGGCGTGATAGTCCCCAAACGGCACATACATCTCACGCCGGAAGATGCTGAAAAATTCGGAATTTCAGACAAGCAAGTCGTTCAAGTGCGAGTAAATGGCGAAAGGTCGTTGGTTTTCGACGAAGTGGTCGCCCGTGTGCGTGATGATTATGCAACGTTTATGCATATAGATTACGACGAAATGAACGCGGCAAATCTCAACGCTGAAAACGCTGTCGGCGAAATACTTGTCTAATTACAAATGATAAAGCAAGGGCCGCCCAGTGTGCGGCCCTTGTGAGGGGTCGATATACAGGGGGCGCACATCCGGACACCCCGCAGCTGTAATATTTACAGCAGATTTAAGACTATAGTGAGAATAACAAACACGCCGGCGAACCATTTGGTAGCGCGGGCTAATCTTGCGTCAAGACCTTTTGATTTGTTTTTTGCCAAAAAAGTATCTGATCCGCCACTCAATGCGCCGGATAATCCGGACGCTTTGCCGGACTGGAATATGACAATAGCCATCAGCGCAACGCATACGAGGAGGTGGATAATTACAACAACGGTTTTCAAGGCAATCTATCCTTTCTAGTGTTACTTTACAAAGCGTGAAAACTATATTAACACATCATCCAGCATTTTGCAACAACAAAATTTCTGAATCTTGATGCAAAATGCTGATATGGGTATGCAGGATGTCTGGCGTCGGCTCATTATTCACGGAAGATGCGCTGGGTTTCCGGGTGAAGAATGTTCGACCTTACAAGACAGACCATGATAAATGAGACACTTTTATTTTAATTGTGTATTGAGAATAGTGCCGTTTTTTGTTATACTGATTGAATTATAACTTGTTTTGCGTATTGATGAAGCAGCGTTTTCCATAGTTGCGAAACAGGTTGAAATTGGAGATTATGAAAGTGGGTGCGCTATTGAATGAGATTTTTTGATTGGGAAATCGCGGGTTTCGACAGAGACTCTGCGGTGGAGTTCTGCCGGAACGGCGTTAATCCGCTTGTCGCTGTTTTTCTCACCGCGAGAGGTTTTACTGCGATTGAAGATATAAAATCATACATGTCAGATACGGCTTCCGCCATTTATGACCCGATGCTGCTTGCCGACATGGACAAAGCGGTAGAGAGAATCACTTTTGCTATGGAAAACCGCCAACGTATCGCGATTTACGGAGACTATGACGTGGACGGCGTCACAGCCAGTGCGTTATTGGCCGATTATTTTCGCGCCAAAGGTGCGGATTTTGAAGTATACATACCGCACAGAATAAACGAAGGGTACGGCCTGAACCGCCAGGCGATAGACGATCTGAAATCCAGAGGGGTGGCGCTTATTGTCACAGTGGACTGCGGTGTCACAGCACTTGAAGAGGCTGAATACGTCAGAGAGTTGGGGCTGGGACTTGTGATAACAGACCATCACCAATGCCGGGACACATTGCCGGTGGCGGATGCTGTGGTGGATCCGCAAAGGCCGGATTGCCGATATCCCAACGATGCACTGGCCGGCGTGGGTGTTGCGTTCAAACTGGTTTGTGCGTTGGAAGGCGAAGGATCTGAGGATGCAATGTTCCGGCAATACGGTGACTTGGTGGCATTGGGGACTGTCGCGGATGTAATGCCGGTGACCGGTGAGAATCGTGTGCTGATACGGCGCGGGCTGCGGGTGTTAGAAAATTCTCAAAGAACGGGATTGCGGCAGCTTACGCGGGATGCGTGTACTTCAAGCGGGAAGATTGGCACAGCGTGCGTCGGCTTTGTCCTTGCCCCGCGCCTCAACGCGGCGGGCAGAATGGGCAAGACAAATGTATCCTTGGAATTGTTATTGACCAAAGATGCAAACGAGGCCGATCTACTGGTGGATGAACTGACCACATTGAATGCTGAGCGGCGGGAACTAGAGAACGAGATCTACGAAAACGCGCTGTCGTTGATTGGTTCCGAAGCACCGGAGGGCCCTATTGTCCTTGCCAGTCGAAGCTGGTATCAGGGCGTGACGGGCATTGTCGCGGCGAAAATGTCCGATCGGTATTTTCTGCCGGCGATTATGATCAGTGTTGATGAAGATGGTATTGGGCGTGGCTCTTGCCGCAGCTTCGGTCCGTTTGGTATCATCAGTGCACTCACAGCTTGTCAAGATTTGCTTATCAGCTACGGCGGGCACGAAATGGCAGCCGGGGTGACCATTGCGGAAAGTGATATAGACGAGTTTAGGCGGCGTATAAATGAATATTACCGCGACAATATTAAATCCATGCCGAAACCACAATTGAAGTTGGATTTTGAGGTGGAAAAGCCAGAGATTCTTACCGTGACGAACGTGGAAGCGTTAGGAGGACTGGAGCCGTTCGGCAACGGCAATCCGCCGCCGTGTCTGTGCATTAAAGGGGCAGTTGTCAGTGAAATTATACCGGTTGGCGCCGGGAAACATACGCGGCTTAAAATAGAAAAATCCGGTAAAGCCTTAGATTGTATTTACTTCTCCATGCCGCCTGATGAGCTGGATGTAAAAAAGGGTGAGTTGTGCGATATCGCGTTCGAGCCGCAGATTAATGAATTCCGCGGCAGGATCACTGTGCAGTTGCAAGTGTTTGATATCAAGCGGTCAGTGTAGGGGCGGATTTTGATCGTTTCAAAGATGAGTTAAGGAATGCTGATATGAGTGATGTGTTAGAAAGATACCGACAGCTAGAGTCGGCCATAATTCAAACAATCCCAGGGGCGGATATGGATCGAATCCGGTCGGCCTTTGAGTTTGCGCGCGCACATCACGGCACACAGATGCGCAAAGACGGAACGGAGTTTATAACCCACCCATTAGCCGTTGCGGAAATAGTGCTGGAGATCGGCCTGGACGAAGACTCTATATGCGCGGCACTTCTGCACGATTGTATTGAGGACACCGATGCGACGGCGGAAGAAATAGAGAAACTGTTCGGCCCTGATGTGGCCAATATCGTGGACGGTGTAACAAAGCTGACCCGCGTGACGTACACCAGCAAAGAAGAAGAGCAGATGGAAAATCTGCGAAAAATGCTGATTGCCATGGTCA
>WQVW01000195.1 GCA_009785655.1 Oscillospiraceae bacterium
TAAAGAACCCTGACCTCTGGCAGCGTCTGATTCCGTTGCTGGCACAGCATAAAGTGACGTTTATCTGGGTCAAAGGCCATGCCGAGAACGAATATAACAATCGCTGTGACGAGCTGGCTCGTGCAGAAACGAAAAAATAGGGGACGCACCGTTGTGCGTCCTTATTTCGTTGCACCGCTCCTGAATCCGTTGTCGCGCATGGGCGTTACAATGGTCTTTTGGTTGGATTTTCCAGAATCCGTTTCACGTGAAACATTCAATGAAACCGAGACTGCTTATTGACATTTCACGGCCGGTGCTGTAATATATTGTAACCCGTCCCTTATACATTGGGCACGGGCTATGGGTGTCGGATTTGCCGGACAGCAAGAGGTTATAGAGAATGGGAAAAATTATAGCAATAGCGAATCAGAAAGGCGGGGTCGGCAAAACGACCACGTGTGTCAATCTGTGCGCCGCGCTTACTGAAAGCGGGGCTCGTGTTCTGTTGTGCGATATGGATCCGCAAGGCAACGCCTCCAGCGGCCTTGGTGTAGACAGAAATGCAACGCCAAGCATTTACGATGTGCTAATCTCCGACATTCCGCCCGCAGAAGCCATTGTGAAGACAAAGTTCGGCGATGTGCTGCCATCTAACAAGATTTTGTCCGGCGCGGCGGTTGAGCTTGTGACCATGCCCGACCGTGAATTCGTTTTGAAAAACGTGCTGACCTCCATCAAGTCTTCATATGACTATATTTTGATAGATTGCCCACCGTCGCTTGAAATGCTAACGCTGAATTCGTTGTGCGCGGCGGATACTGTACTTGTCCCGGTTCAGTGCGAATACTTCGCGCTGGAGGGGCTGTCAAACCTGATGACGACACTGCGGATGATTAAAAAATCGCTGAATCCCCACTTGGAAATTGAGGGTGTTCTGTTGACAATGTTCGACGCACGGACAAATTTTTCAAGCCAAGTTGCTGCTGAAATCAAGAAGTTTCTTGGCAACAAGACATATAAAGTTGCCATCCCTCGCAACGTCCGCCTGTCAGAAGCGCCGAGTCACGGTCTGCCGATAACGGCGTACGACCGCCATTCCAGAGGCTCTGTGGCATATATAGAACTGGCAAAAGAGTTCAAAAAGCGGAACGCGGCGGCGAGGCGGGCATAGGGTGGGCTGCATCCTCTACATGCCACACTCCAACCACCTCTATAAAGGAGATAACCAATGAAACAAAAAGGACTGGGTACCGGCTTAGGCGCGTTGTTTGGCGAGGCGGCAAATGATTCCTCATCCGTGGACTTTGAGTATTTGCCGATTGTCAAAATAGAGCCGCGCCCGGAACAGCCACGATATATATTTCGTGAAGACGGCATCTCTGAGCTGGCGGAATCGATCCGGGAGCACGGCATTATGTCACCGTTGACAGTGCGGCTTGCTGAAGATGGGATATATCAGATCATCGCAGGTGAGCGCCGATGGCGCGCGGCAAGACTGGCCGGTTTGACCGAAGTCCCGGCCCGAATTATCGTCGCCGACGACAAGAAAGCGATGGAGCTGGCGCTGGTAGAGAATCTGCAGCGAGAGGACTTGAATCCGCTGGAAGAGGCGCGCGGCTATAAGGCACTGATTGATGAGTTTGACATGACCCAGGAAGAGGTGTCTCAGCGCGTGTCAAAATCCCGCCCGGCGGTGACGAATTCGTTGCGGCTGCTGACGCTGCCGGATACGCTTGTTGAAATGGTGGAGTCCGGCACTTTGAACGCAGGAAGCGCAAGGGCATTGATCCCGCTGAATGACGCTGAGAGAATGACTGTGGCTGCCCGCCGCGTCGTTAAAGATGGCATGAGTGTGCGGGATGTTGAGGCGTTGGTCAAAAAACTTAAAACCTCGCCGAAGAAAGATTACGGCACCGGCGACGTGGATTATATGCTGGAGGCTCAGCATCGACTGACCCAGACATTAGGCCGTCGCGTAACGATAAAACAAAATAAAGACAAAGGCAAAATAGAGATAGAGTATTACAATCAAGACGATTTTAACGAACTGTTCGTCGCATTAACCGGAGGTGCCGCATATGAGTAAAGAAGACACCCAACCGCAACGCCGCCAACGCTGTAATACCAAAGCGCGGCTCACCGTGGCGCGATACGCTGCTGTGTTGTTAATCGCAGTGATCGCTATCATCGTGATTTCGTATTTTTCCAGTGCCAGGTCGCAAGCAAACTATTCTGTTGCGCCACCGTCTGGATCAAGAGAATCGTGCATCTGTGCGCCGTTTGAGGAGGGGGAGATCACTTGATTGATATAAAGCTGATACGCGAAACACCGGAACAGATTGTCCAACTGCTTGCTAACAAGGGCTTTGACTGTTCGCAAGAGATCGACTCGGTCGTCCGCTTGGATAAGCAACGGCGGGAGATTTTGGGCGATGTTGAAACGGCAAAGGCTGAACAGAACAGGCTTTCTAAAGAGTTCCCCAAACTCAAGCGTGAGGGTGGGGATATTTCTGCGTTACAAGCTGAGCTGAACGAATTAAAGGCAAAAATTCACGTTGCCGAACAAACACTGCGCGAAGTTGAAACCGAACTGGATGGCATTATGCACCGTCTGCCGAATCCGCCGGATGAAGATTTAGCTCCCGGCGGCAAGGAAAATAACGAGCCGTTGCGTTATCATGGCGAGCCGTTGGCACTGGATTTCCCGCCACGCAATCATGTAGACTTGTGCACCGATTTGAATTTGATCGACTATCCGCGCGGCGCAAAGCTCGCCGGCAGCGGGTTTTGGATATATCGCGGCCTCGGCGCGCAGCTGGAATGGGCATTGTTGAACTATTTTATTGACACGCATCTGGCTGACGGATATGAGTTCTTGCTTGTCCCGCACATGCTGGAATACGAGTGCGGATTTACAGCCGGACAGTTCCCGAAATTTGAGGATGAGGTGTATAAAATCGCCAACCCAACGTCAGAGGGGCGATTCCACTACATGCTGCCAACAGCGGAAGCCGCATTGGTTTCACTGCATCGGGACGAGATTTTGCAGGAAGCCGATTTGCCGAAAAAATATATCTCATACACCCCTTGCTTTAGGCGGGAAGCCGGGACTTACGGTTCTGATGAGCGCGGGATGGTTCGCGGACACCAATTCAACAAGGTAGAAATGGTGCAATTCACCACGCCAGAGGGATCTGACGCCGCTTTTGACGAACTTGTCGGCAAAGCGGAAGCGTTGCTTGCCGGGCTGGATTTCCATTTCCGCACCGTGAAGCTCGCCGCCGGGGACTGCGGCGCGGCGATGGCGCGGACATATGATATTGAGATTTTGATCCCGTCAATGAACGGGTATAA
>WQVW01000196.1 GCA_009785655.1 Oscillospiraceae bacterium
CGAACCGCTGACCTCTTGACTGCCAGTCAAGCGCTCTCCCAGCTGAGCTATACCCCCAAGTGAATGGTACCCCATTTTACAAAAACTGGAAAAAACAATTTTATTCGGTTGTGTTATCGTAGAAGGCTAACTCGCGCTCCCAGCTGAGCTATACCCCCAAGTTTAATTGCCATTCCTACGATTTTAGTTTCGGTGACGCAGTGTATTTCCATCGCTCGGATACTATAACACACAAGCAGGCAATGCGTCAAGTCCTAAAATAGAAATAAGGCACATGCAGATATTTTGTTTGTGGGTGAAAAGTTGGGCGTAATGCCCTTTCTGCGTTATCGTGCTTAATAACGATAAAAATACAAAGCCAATCACAGTCGTCTCAACGAAACACGCCTGACTAAGATAATTGCGCAAAAGGATTGCTTTTTTTGACAGGATATGATATTTTTCGACATAGCCAAAATAAGTAAAAAGTGGTGATTTGATATGAAGAATAAAGCATATCCGTTATACCCTGTGCCTGAAATCGAAACTGTCCGAGAGCTTATCTCAGCGGGTGTTGGAAATCATCCAGATAAGCCTGCGTTCGGATATCGGCAGGGCGAGCAGGTGCTAGAGAAGACCTTTCGAGAATTTGCGGCGGACGTGAACGCGCTGGGGACGTATTTTTTCGAGACAGGTCTCTCGGGCGGCGCGAAAATTGCCGTTATGGGAGAGAATTCGTATCTTTGGATTGTGACGTATATGGCGGCAGTGTGCGGCGGGAATATCATTGTTCCGCTGGACAAGGAATTAAACGAAGAGGAAGTCCGCAATACGATTGCGTCCAGTGAAGCTGTCGCAGTGGTTTACGCAGACGCCCATGCGAATCTTTTCGGCAAAATCAGCGAAAAGAAATCCACCATTAAGACGCTGCTGAATATGCGTTACGATGTTCCGGGAGCCATTTCAAAGGGCAAAAACCTGATTGCCGAAGGTCACATGGATTACATAAACCATACGATTGACCTGGATGAAACTTGCGTGATTATCTATACATCCGGCACAACAGGGTTGGCCAAGGGCGTCATGCTCAGTCATCGCAGCCTAATGTCCACTGTTGTGCAGAGTCACCGATTGGCGTTGATCAACGGGCCGACGGTGCTTCTTTTGCCGCTTCATCACACATACAGCATGGCGGGCAGCGTATTTTCGCCGATGTTGCACGGGCAGATGTGCTTTATCAACGATACGCTTAAAAATGTACTGCGGGATATCCAAACGGCCAAGCCGCAGTTTATATGTGTTGTGCCGCTGTATGTCGAATCTTTCTGCAAGCGCATATGGGATAATGCGCGCAAACAAGACAAAGAAAAGTTGTTGCGCAAGTTGGTATCGGTAAGCAACAAATCGTTGAAAATAGGGATAGATTTGCGGCGAATATTGTTTAAGTCCGTTTTGAATGCATTCGGCGGGAACTTGGAGCTGATCGTAAGCGGCGGCGCACCGCTGGACAAGCAATATTATCAGGAGTTCCACAATTTTGGCATACATATCATCGAGGGATATGGAATTACTGAATGCTCCCCGATTGTTTCGCTTAATCGCAACCATCACTGGAAAGAAGGCAGCGTGGGTTTGCCATGCCCCAACTGCGAAGTAGAGATTTTTGACGTGGACTCGCAAACAGGTTTCGGCGAAATTTGCGTGCGCGGCGACATTGTGATGAACGGATATTATAATGCCCCCGAAGCAACAGCTGAGGCGATGTGTGACGGGTGGTTCCGTACGGGAGATATCGGCTATATTGACGATGACGGCTTCATCTACACCACCGGGCGCAAAAAGAACCTGATTATCCGCGCCAACGGCAAGAACGTACATCCGGAAGAGCTGGAAGAGAAAATAAAGCTAATTCCGGAAGTGGGTGAAGTGTTGGTAACCGGTGATAAGAAAAGCATAGTGGCGTCGATCTACATAGATCCTGACATAGAAAAAAGCCGTGCGACAGAGAAGGCGGTGCAGAAGCAGATCAAAGAGATAAACAAAGATTTGCCGATGTGGAAAAGGATCAATAATATAGAATTCCGCGACGATGAATTTGTGAAAACCACGACAAAAAAGATAAAACGCGGTCAAGCGGTCAACGCCAATGCCGGTTCCAATAGTACCTGGCATGAAGTGGAGGCGGAAGAAGATACTTAACAAGAGACTCGCGCGCCGATGCAGGAGATCAATCTGAAGATGGGAGCGTTGTATATGAAACTTGTGTCATGGAATGTAAACGGCTTGAGAGCCTGCCTTAAAAAGGGTTTTTTGGATGCATTCACGCACATTGATGCGGATGTGTTCTGTCTGCAGGAAACGAAAATGGAGCGTGGGCAAGCAGAAATTGATCTCGGCGGTTATCATGAATATTGGAACAGTGCCGATAAAAAAGGATATTCCGGCACTGCGGTGTTCAGCAAGATTGAACCGCTTTCCGTGTCTTACGGTATGGGGATTGATGAGCATGATCGTGAAGGGCGGATTATTCGGCTGGAGTTTGAAAAATTTTTTCTCGTGAATGTATACACCCCCAATGCGCAGCGGGAGCTTACGCGGCTGCCGTACCGTCTGCGGTGGGAAGATGACTTCCGGGAATATGTCTGCGGGCTGGATAAAATAAAACCGGCGATCATTTGCGGGGACTTAAACGTTGCACATCAGGAAATTGATATCAAAAATGCGAAGTCGAATATGCGTAACGCGGGATTCACGCAGGCAGAGCGTGACAAGATGACGCAGCTGCTGGATGCGGGATTCACGGATTTTTACCGGAATCTTCACCCGGACAAGCATGACGCATATACATGGTGGTCTTTAATGCCGGGGGTGAGGGAAAGAAATGTTGGGTGGCGCATTGATTACTTTTTAGGTTCGGACAGACTCGGTGCGCACGTATCGGATGCGACGATATATGCCGACATATACGGCAGTGATCATTGTCCTGTGGGGTTGTCGATATCCTGTGAGTGAAAATTAACACAGCAATCACGACACCCAAAGCTTTTGACTTCAAAAAATTACAATCTACCTGAATTATTTTAAGGCAGATAAATGATTTGTATGAACTCCCCGACAGCTTTCGGCAGATAATGCGCCGGAAGCTGTCGGGGAGCTTAAAATTATACGCTGTTTCATACCATGTATCTTAGTTAGCGGCAAAATAGCTCAGGATGGACTCCACCATTGCATCTGCCATTTTGTCCTGCATTACTGGGTCAATCAGCCAAACAAAGTCATCAATATTAACGATAAATCCGGACTCAAGGATCACAGACGGCACCCATTGGGGGCGGCAGACAAAGAAGTTGGC
>WQVW01000197.1 GCA_009785655.1 Oscillospiraceae bacterium
ATTAAGAAACTCATCGGCATCGTACTGCTGATCGCCCTGGTGATGGGTATTGCGAACTTTATACTGTTGAATGTGATGCATTACGGTGCTTAGTGTCAGCGCAATAATAGGGGCGATGACACTAAGCACCTATTATTTTCATATGACACCACGAGAGCCTGCCTTTTTAAACGTAAAAGAACAATAAAAAACTGCATTGGACATAAAAATGTCTCCTTTAAAAATTTGATGATAAGATCATATCTCGTACCGGACTTTTTACCGGCGGCAGATAAGTTGAATAACGACTGAAAAAAGTTACGAATAATAAATCAAAATCAAGCAGGGTATAGATTAATCTATACCCTGCTTTGTTATTATAGTTTATGTAAGTTATACTATACGCCTGCCGCCTTGCCAGCCGTTTATTCTTTGCGGGCTGTTTAGGCTGGTGATCACCACGCCTACGCGTGCGTTGGAGGCATGAATCATTTCACAATTTCCTATGTACAATCCAACATGCGATATGCTGCGTCCGCCGTTGTTGGAGAAGAACACCAGATCACCCGGTTGCAGTTCATCCCTTAATACCGGTATACCATCGTTGTTAAACTGTGTGGTCGCGGTGCGTGTAATGCCGATGTCAAAACTTCTGAATATGTACTGTACAAATCCCGAACAGTCAAACCCGGCAGCGGGTGACGCCCCGCCGAAAACATATCTCCAGCCGAGATAACCTAAAGCGAAATCAACAATTTCCTGTCCAAGTGCGCTGTCGCCTTCCGGCACTTCACCGATATATGTAATCTCAATAAAATCGGATCTTACGTATCCCATCTGTCCGGCATGTCTGACCCTGAACCAACCGTCACTGATACCCACGATGTTAATAATGGCGTTTTCATGACGTCTGCCAACGATATCACTGGATGTGCTGGGCCCGCTGCGGATATTCACGATGCTACCTGTAATACGACCACGAGCCGCGAAATCTTCCGTCATCGGCAGGGTGTTTATAAATTGAGCACTGACATATCCGGTCAATCCCTGGGCACTGATGTAATACCATTCGCCGTTGCTTCTGTCAAGCACAGCAACAACATCGTTCTCGTTGAGTCTGGTTCTCACCGAATAGGTCGTGTCCGGTCCGGATCTCACGTTCAAAATTGGCACCAACACGGTCGCCGCGCCTTCAACAATTGGATCTGCGGATGCACTGATGGCCAGTGCAAGAGAAATCGCGAGTGTAATAACAGTGATAATAAGCAGTTTCCTGAGTTTTTTCACAGTATCTGTCCTTTCGGATTATGTGATTTTAGGCGTAGTAAGTTAGCCTGCCGCCAACGCCCGGTCAAGCCAGACAGCCGCAACGTCAATCGCCTCAAAAAAGCTATTTTTTTCGCTTTTTTTAACAACCCTGTCCCGCGACTTCAGATCCGGGTCTGTGAGTTGCAATTGGACAACAACCCTGGTTGGCACGTCAATATCCTGGAGCTTTTTCGTTTCAGTCACCTGAAGCATGATGATATACTTATCCGACATGCTGCCGTAATAGATAAGATTATCCTTCCTTCTCAACGGATGACCTTTATATTCGAGTATTTTGGTTTTCTCCGATACCGCCATATTTCTCCTCCTGATTGACTGTAACTGAATTGTAACACATTGTTTCTACCCTGTCAATGAAAACTTTGACTATCAGTCACTAATCGTTTTTGTAATTGTTTGTAACATCTATTGATTCACATTGAAAATAGCCCACACATCAAAAATAACCTCTGCGGCCATTTCAATCGGTGCATTGATTACCAAAACACCCATTTGAAGGTGCGCAGAGATTATCTTTTTCTACGTCTTATATACCTATCGGTTGCCTAGATACGCCGTGACAAGCTCTTGCAACAACTCATCCCTATCCAGCCTGCAAATCAGGCTGCGTGCGTTGTTATAGTTTGTAATATAGGTCGGATCCTCGGACAGGATATATCCAACGATTTGATTTACTGGATTATAGCCCTTTACCCTCAACGCCTCATAGACGGAGGAAAGAATCTCACGGGTTTCGATTCCGCCACTCACCACGTTAAACTTTCTTGTATATTCATCCATACCGACCCCTCCCTACTATTCGGCTGTTACATTACTAATAATTGCATTGATACTATTATAGCAAATTATAGCGAAGAGTAAAGATAGTTAATATTACAATAGTATGACAATTTACATAAAAATCCTTATTTTTTGATTTATCCTGTCAAAAAGTTTGGGGATATGGTAAAAGCGAACGCTGCACCGCCTCGAAGTCCAGTACGTTTTTAAGAACAGTGCACGTCCCTATAAAACCTCTTTCCCAAACGCCATCGGCAAAAGTGACGACAGCGGATAACTGACATATCTGCCGTCCGATCGCGCTGAAAGTATTTCTATGCCGGGCGAAAACTCATTCAACAGCTGCCGGCAATTGCCGCAAGGATAACAGTAGTCCCCGCCTTCTGAAATCACCGCTATGCGTTTAAAATCGCGTTTCCCCGCGGAAACAGCGGCGGCGATTGCCACCGCTTCTGCGCACATCGTCGCACCATAGGCCGCATTTTCAATATTACAGCCCGCGAATACTTCCCCATCCTCACATTCAACCGCTGCACCGACTTTGAATCTGGAATAGGGAGAATACGAATGCGACATCGCCTCCATGGCCACGTCTATAAGTCTTCTGTCTGTCATAACCCACACTCCTATTTTTTAATCGTTTAGCCGCCGGAAAAATTATTTAAAGTAATGCACACCGCTTTCAAATATCGGCTGATGCTTGTCTCCGTGAATATTTTTTGCAACGAACGCACCGCGCCGCTCAGTATGACCCATCTTACCGAACACCCGGCCATCCGGACTGAAAAGCCCCTCCACCGCAAAATCTGACCCGTTTGGGTTGACTGTTGTGGTCATTGATGGTATTCCATTCATGTCGGTATATTGCGTCGCTATTTGCCCTGTCTCTATCAGGCTTTTCATCGTCTCATCTGAAGCGGTGAAGCGCCCCTCTCCGTGTGATATCGCCACGGCATGTATATCTCCTACCGCACTCAGACTCATCCATGGTGAATGCACGGATGCAACGCGGGTATAAACATATCCCGCCTGGTGCCTGCCAATCACGTTATGTGCAAGCGTCGGATTCTCCGGGCTCGGCGGCACAATTTCGCCGAACGGCACCAGCCCCAACTTGATCAGTGCCTGAAAACCGTTGCAGATGCCGAGCATCAAGCCGCCCTTTGTTTTCAAATGTTCATGCACAGCATCCGTGATGCCGGGATTCCTGAAAAATG
>WQVW01000198.1 GCA_009785655.1 Oscillospiraceae bacterium
AGAGTCGGCCATAATTCAAACAATCCCAGGGGCGGATATGGATCGAATCCGGTCGGCCTTTGAATTCGCGCGCGCACATCACGGCACACAAATGCGCAAAGACGGAACGGAGTTTATAACCCACCCACTAGCCGTTGCGGAAATAGTGCTTGAGATCGGCCTGGACGAAGACTCTATATGCGCGGCACTTTTGCACGATTGTATTGAGGACACCGATGCGACGGCGGAAGAAATAGAGAAACTGTTCGGCCCCGATGTGGCCAATATCGTGGACGGTGTAACAAAGCTGACCCGCGTGACGTACACCAGCAAAGAAGAAGAGCAGATGGAAAATCTGCGAAAAATGCTGATTGCCATGGTCAAAGACATCCGGGTAATTTTGATAAAAATTGCTGACAGGCTGCACAACATGCGGACGATTGAATATCAGACCGCTGAAAAACAGCGCGAAAAGGCGTTGGAGACCATGGAGATATACGCCCCCATCGCCCACAGGCTGGGTATGCAAAAGATAAAGTGGGAGCTGGAGGATCTGTCGATAGGCTACCTAGATCCGATAGGCTGCGGAAAGATAAAGCGCGGTCTGCGCCGCCAACAGGCGAAGGACGAAAGCTTTTTAAGCCGCGTCCAAGGCAAGATACAGACTCGGCTTTTGGAAGACGGAATTGAATGCAGCGTGGAAGGCAGAATAAAGCACCTGTACAGTATTTACAGAAAGATGTACAGCCAAAACAAAGAACTCGCGGAAGTGCTGGATCTTTATGCGTTTAGAGTCATTGTAAATGACATTGAAGACTGCTATTACGTCATGGGATTGGTGCATGAACTGTTCCACCCGATTCCGGGCAAGATAAAAGACTATATCAGCACGCCGAAGCCGAATGATTATCGTAGCCTGCATACATCCGTCATCGGCAGTGAGGGCGTTCCGTTTGAGGTGCAGATCCGCACGGTTGAGATGCACCAGACGGCGGAATACGGCATCGCGGCGCACTGGAAGTACAAAGAAGGCAAGGGCGGCAAAGTGGCGGATGAGGAAAAGTTCGCGTGGGTGCGCCGCCAACTGGAATCATATCAGGAAAGTGACGCGCAAGACTTTTTCCAGGCACTGAAAATTGACATGTTCGCCGACGAAGTGTTTGTCTACACGCCCGGCGGAGATGTTGTGAGCCTGCCCACCGGGGCGACACCGATTGATTTTGCCTACAGTATCCATTCAGCAGTTGGCAACACGATGACCGGGGCATTGGTCAACAAGCGGATGGTTACGTTTTCGCATGTGCTGCAGAACGGTGACATCGTTGAAATTTTGACATCCAAATCATCAAAAGGCCCCAGCCGTGACTGGCTGAATATCATAAAAAGTACAGAGGCGCGCAATAAAATCCGCCAGTTTTTCAAAAAAGAAAAGCGTGAGGAAAACATTCTGCACGGGAAGATGAACTTTGAAGCGGAATTAAAGCGCCAAAATATCCAGATGACGGATGTGTTGCGTGAGGATGTGCTGCCCAAGGCATTGGGACGCGTGGCGTTCAACTCGCTGGAAGATATGTTCGCGGCCATTGGGTACGGCGGCGTATCATCCCAAAAAGCTGTGAATAAAATCCGTGAAGAGATCCGTGCGGCGGATAAGGTCAAGAAGAAAGAGCCAGAGCCGGAGCCAGTACCGGTATTGCTGAGAAAACCGCCGCCGGAACAAAAGGGAAAGCCTGTTCGCGGCGTGATGGTCGAAGGCCTTCCCGGATGTCTGGTCAAGTTCGCAAAGTGCTGCGCGCCGGTACCGGGAGATCCGATTATCGGCTTCGTCACCCGCGGATTTGGCGTATCGGTACACAGGCAAGATTGTGAGAACTATCTTAAATCCAGAAAAGACCCGCAAATGGCCGGGAGATGGGTCAATTCCACATGGGCGGATACAGAGGCAAGCACGTATTCTACCGAGATTCAAATTTCCGCCATGGACAGAAAAAGCCTGGCGGTGGATATCATGACTGTTTTGAATGCCATTGATATCCGGGTGGTATCGTTTTCTGCCAGAAACTTAGGTGACGGTACCGCATTCATCTCTGCGACCATTGAGGTGAAAAACAGGGACGAGCTTGTCCGCGCGATGGCTCGACTGATGGGCGTACAGGGTATCACCGATATCAGACGGGGCGACGGATAATTGACAATGAACGGGGGAGGACTCTAATGCGCGCTGTGGTTACGCGTGTATCCAGTGCTTCAGTGGAAATTGATGGAAGTATCGCAGGCAGTATCGGGAGAGGATATCTCGTACTGCTGGGCATAAAAAACGGCGACACGGAAAGTGATGCCGTGAAATTGGCGGGCAAAATTTGTAATCTGCGCGTGTTTAGTGACGAGGGGGGCAAGATGAATCTGGATCTTGCCAGTGTCGGCGGCGCGATGCTGGTGATCTCGCAATTCACGCTGTATGCCGACCTGAAAAGCCGTCGCCCGGGATTTACAGAAGCCGCCCGACCCGAGACGGCGATTCCGCTGTATCAATTGTTTGTCGATGCGTGTAAAGCCGCCGGATTCGCCGTTGAAACGGGTGTGTTCGGTGCGGATATGGCGGTGAAATCTGTCAATGACGGGCCGGTGACGATTATATTTGACAGCTGACAACCAAATACAGTGCGCATATGCCTTTGATGACGGCATATGCGCACTTTTTAATCTTGCGTATTCTATCAAGCCGCAGTATAATATAATCACTTTCCATTAAAAGGAGCGGTTGTATGAAAAAGATAAAAAGCGTTGTAAGTCTTATACTAGTGGCGATATTTGCGATGTCATTCCCGGTCAATGCATCAAGCCTGCAGCCCCCGCCGATTGATATCACGGCCTTGTTTGAGTGTGAGTTTTTTCTGGCGGACGTCCGTTGGGAGACAGGCATAGAGGAAGGGCCGATTTATCATACCGATGTGGCGGATGTCACAGAACTCAGCGTCTGGGATGCCACGAGTCTTGCCGGGATTGAGTTTTTTACGGGGTTGCGGTATCTCTCAATCTTTGAGAGTGAACTTGCCGATGTGGATTTATCAAACAGCCCCCATTTACGTGAAATTTGGATTGAAGAAAGCAATCTGGCCACATTGGATATTTCAAATAATCCGTCTTTGGTGGATGTTGTGATTGAAAGAACCAATCTTGCCGAATTGGATGTGTCGAATAACCCGAACTTGATCTGGCTTGAACTGAGCAACAACAAGCTGACCGGCTTGGACGTGTCAAACAATCCGCA
>WQVW01000199.1 GCA_009785655.1 Oscillospiraceae bacterium
AGAATGGTGACCACCTGCCGACACATAGATCCAATTTGTGTTTGTGCCGATTTGGAGCGGCACAGCGCTGTTATTCGTTGTACCATCGCCGAGCCGACCATTGGTGTTCCCGCCCCAAGCCCACAGGGTACCGTCATTTCGGATCATCAGCGTATGATCGTTACCGGCAGAAACCATCAGCACTGACTCCGCCGATAGCGTGATGGCCGAGACTGTCTCAACAGGAATGAATGTCATGATTATGAATATGACTAGCATCAAGCTTGTGAATTTTTTTATTTGGGTTTTCATAGGAACTACCTCCTGTTTAACATTAATATATCCATATATTTATCTAGCCTTTTTTATATCCCTGTACTTAAACAATCGCCGCATCTTGCGCGGTAAGAAGAAGTTCAGCGATGAAGTGACTGTTCTTGTCCATGGCTAAGGACTTGAACAAATTTTTCTTTTTGCACTCCAATCTTAATTGTTTCGTAATGTACTCTTAGTATACGTTATCAAAGTGGTCTATAAGGTCTTGATTACAAGTTGATTATAACTTGTTTGCTTTCGCGCAATAATCATGAGTTAGATTGCTAATTACGCCACATCCTGTTATGCTTAATATCTTCTGTTGACACGCTATTTAAGACAATTGCGAACTAAAGAAAAAAGTAAAATTTGAAAGATGGCACTCAAAACAATCTCAATGTTTTTTTCCATTCGACCACTCCCTGTAAAAATACTCGTTCCATCACTATATTGTGATATAACAAAATATAAAATCATTAAAGTTGCAACAGTTTTCTGTGACGTGGCTAATTATGATACTACCATAAAAGCTACAAATTGTCTATTGTGCTGCATGAATTCATTGGTGTGCTTAGTCTAACTTATGCGGAACGTAGTCGCAACCATCTGTGGTGTTTACAACACAAATGACAACCCCTATTTCTAAAGGTTGTCATTTGTTTTCTCATGGCACGCCAAGAGGGATTCGAACCCCCGGCCTACTGCTTAGAAGGCAGTTGCTCTATCCTACTGAGCTATTGGCGCATATTAAAAAGCCTATATATTATATAACCTTTCTTTAGCCATGTCAAGCAAAACTGATATTCATCTGTCTAAAATTGGCCAAGCCCCACACACTTGACGCTGTATATTGATTTTCGTCCGCATATATAATATAATTAGGCGTACTTCATTATAAACGAAGGAGCGCGTTAATGCCTATTAAAATCCCGGACTCACTGCCCTCAAAAGACATTCTTGAACGTGAAAATATATTCGTCATGACAGAGTTCCGCGCCATGCGCCAGGATATTCGGCCATTGCGCCTGCTGGTACTCAATCTGATGCCGACAAAAATCATTACTGAAACGCAGCTTTTGCGAAAATTTTCCAATACGCCGCTGCAAATTGAGGTTGAGTTTCTGCAAACGACAAGCCACACCGCAAAAAATGTCGATCCAGAACATCTTTCGTCTTTTTACACCTCGTTTGAAAAAATACGCAACCGGCATTTTGACGGCATGATTATCACCGGCGCGCCTGTTGAAAATCTTGAATTTGAAGATGTCAACTACTGGCGTGAGCTGTGTGATATCATGGAATGGTCCTCAAACGCCGTGCATTCCACTTTGCACATCTGCTGGGGCGCACAAGCCGCGCTGTACTATCACTACGGCGTTAACAAACACCCATTGGACGGCGGAAAACTCTCCGGCGTATTCAGCCACACTGTGCTGGCGCAGAAGCAGCAATCACCGCTTTTCCGTGGGTTTGACGACACGTTCTATATGCCGCACTCGCGTTATACCGGTGTTCTGGCGTCCGACATACTGGCTGTACCGGAGCTAGCGCTTTTGTCTGTCTCAGACGAAGCAGGTGTATTCGCCGTGAAATCTGCCGACAATCGCCGTGTGTTTATCACCGGTCACCCGGAATATGACGCAGATACCTTGGCGCTTGAGTATTTTAGAGATGTGGAAAAAGGGCTTGATATTGCTGTCCCGAAAAATTATTTCCCGGGTGACGACCCAACAAAACCGCCATCAGTATCTTGGCGCGCCCACGCGCAGCTGCTGTATTCCAATTGGCTGAACTATTACGTGTACCAATCCACGCCGTATGATATAAATCAGATCGGCACATAATGCACTGCTCACACGCCTAAAACACCTGCCAGTGCCGTGATTGCCGGGGCAAAGATAATCGCTGGCAGAAAATCCGCAACTTTTATCTTGGTCACGCCGATAAGGTTCAGGCCCAGGGCAATAATAATCAAAGATCCGGCCGAAGTCATCTCTGCCAGCATCGCCGGCTGCTCTATCAGCGGCCTTAACAACTGCGACAGCAATACAAGCAATCCCTGATACACAAATATCGATGCAGCGGAGAGTATCACCCCGCCCCCAAGGCTGGCAGCCAGCATGGCCGCGGCGATCAAGTCAAGCACTGATTTGGTGAAAAGCATGGTGTTGTCACCGCGTATACCCGAATTTATAGAACCAATCACCGCCATCGCGCCGACGCAGAATAGCAGTGAACCCGTCACAAACCCCTGGGCGATCGATCTGCCGTCTTTACTGGCAAACCGCTTATCAAGCTTTTCACCGAGCGCGCGCAGCCGGTCATCAATCCTAAGTGCCGTACCGACAGCCACGCCCAGCACGATGGAAAGTGCCAATATCAGCTTGTTTTCCCCTTCAAGCACGCCGGATATTCCTATGTAGATCGTACACAATCCCAGCCCTATCATAATCGCGTCAGTAAAACGTTTTGGAAGACCTTTGTTCACCACCAAGCCAACAACCCCGCCGACAACAACAGCGGCTGTATTTACAAGCACTCCCAGCATTCAGTTACCCTTACCTTATTTTTGATAACGTAGTCTACCACAACCACCACCATATTACAAGGCAAGTTTTCCCGGAGGTGATATTATAAAAACAGCCATGATCATACTCGCCGCCGGACTTTCGGCGCGGATGGGTGTGTTTAAGCCGCTTTTGCCGGTTGGGGACGCCCCGGCTGTTTTGCGGTGTGTATCTATCGCCAAATCAGCCGGAGTTGGAGACATCATCATCGTGACCGGGAACAACAGCCAAGCGTTGGAGTGTCTTTTTACACGAAACAATGACCCGCACGTCCGCCTTGTTCATAATGAACGTTTCAAAGACGGCATGTTCTCCTCTGTTCACGCGGGTGCGCAGGCATTGCCGCGGGATATAGACGGGTTTTTCC
>WQVW01000200.1 GCA_009785655.1 Oscillospiraceae bacterium
CGGCAGAACTCCGGATTCAACAAGCGGATAGACCATCGCGATGAACCCGGTAGCGTGACAGCCGGGATTAGCCACAAACCGTGCGCTGGCGATCTTATTGCGCTGCTGCTCAGCCAGCTCTGCAAATCCATAAACCCATGCAGGATCAGTTCTGTGAGCTGTTGAGGCGTCAATCACCCTCGTGTTGTCGTTTTCGATCAGGCGCACTGCTTCACGCGCGGCGTCGTCCGGCAAACAGAGGAACACGATGTCAGCGCTGTTTATCAGCCTTCGTCGCGCATCAAGATCCTTACGCCGACTTTCATCTATCGACAAGAGTTCAAGATCCTTGCGCGTACCGAGCCTGTCATATATTTGCAAGCCGGTTGTCCCTTCGCGCCCGTCTATAAAAATCTTTGGTTTCATGCTTGTGTTCTCCATTTGCAGATTGAAATATATAAGATAAAAAGGAGTATAACAGATTTCGGATTATTATGCAATAAAAATTTTCAAAAATATAGAAAATAGCCGGGTTAAAAGAAAAGAGCCATAAGAAAACATGCATATTATGCAATTTATTTTGCATAATATGCATGTTTTAGATGTTTGAAACTGAAAAACTATCTCCGGCCGAATCCCCCGCCGCGGTATCCACCACCGCCGCCGCCACGGTATCCGCCGCCAAATCCGCCGCCGCCACCGCGCGAACCGCCGCCGAATCCACCGAACCCGCCGCCGCTGGGGCGTGAACCGCCGCCAAATCCACCGCCGCTGCCTCCGCGAGGGCCGCCGCCGAATCCACCAGGTCCGCCCGGACCTCTTGGTCCCCTCGGGCCGCCGGGACCCCATCGACCATGGGTGCGCCACCAGACACGGTGCGGACGCATCGCGCCCATCATGAACCACCAATGCCATGTGGGGATAGGCATTCCCATGTGTCTGTAATATGCCTGGTGATGCCGTCTATCAGATTGCGCCATACTGACGAATACGAGTATAATAATCACAAAAACCACAATCCAGAAGCCAAGGGTGGCGCCCCAATTGTACTGTGGTGTCGGTTGAGGGGTATGTGGCATCGTCATATCCAGTGTGGGATCTATTTCAGGAATCGGATTCCACAATCCGTAATACACGGCATACCAGGAGAACAGTGCCTCTGACAAATTCCGGACAGCGGCATTAAAATTCCCGGCATCGAATTCATCCCAGAAGTAGTTGTCCAGAAAGTCGCTCCCATACGGGCGAAACGCGCCATGAATTTCGGCGCCGACATCCAGCCATGCACGGTGTTCTTCCGTTACCAGCAGGAGCAGCATTCCGTTGTTTGCGATACCCCAACTATTGAACAGCTGCGCGGCGTATTCCTCCGCGTCCAGTCCTGCCGGAAGAAACGGTATGGTCACCACAACAATCTCCGCACCTTGGCCGAGTTCCATTAAATCCATGTTGGCATAGACGAGCTCTTGCCGTGTCGCCTCAGTAAGCACCCCGGATGTGTCGTTGACAAACAAATCTTCTCTAAGCTCCGGAGACGCCAGCGCGACCGGAACGATCATCGACGCAAGCAGCGCGATGATAAGTATCACTGTAAATAGTTTTTTCAATATGATATCTCCATTTCAGTTTAGCAGTTTGATGATATGAGGGGGATGTCCCATCACGGGAACTCCGTCACAAACGCCGGAATAACCCATCCCGACGGGGCAAAATCTCCGCGATACAGCAATTCCGCTATTGGACTCAATCCCAAATTCCCAGCTTCCTCAAACCATCGGGGCATTAGGCTGTTGATGAGCAGATTTGTTGCGCCGGTGAATGTCCGCCAGTTTGTCGCCACCACGTCCATGTCCCGTTCCGATAAGTCAACGTCCCGTGCGGACGATACCAAGTCGTGGGCACTCGGCTGTAACCGGGTGGACATAAGCATCATCTTTTTGTCGATGCCCTGCGCGTCAATCAGATCCCGCCTATGGGTGCGAAGTGCATCCACTTGCGCATCCAGTTCTGGATAGTTTGCCAGCACCGTAAGGATATTTAGCGAGGCGTTGATGATTGTATCAAACTGCGCGTTGATACTTGGCTCCCGGAAGCCTTGGGCGTTCATAAACCCGTCATAAAACCCGCGTTCTGCCTCGGCGATGACCCGATTTACACTGCGGTTCACGCTGAATATCAGTGCCGCGATGGCGATGACGACGGTGATAAAAATCGCCGCTGGCCTTTTCTTTAAAATTGTCATCTGTTATCCCGGATTTCAAGCAGCTTTTGCTTCAGCTCACCTTCGATGCGCCCCAGCTCTTGCTCTGCCGCACGGCGGCGAGTCGCGCCTTCGGACTGAATATTGCGCACTTCATCCAGCGTTTCAATCAGCCGCTGATTCGTTGCCGCCAGTGTTTCAACGTCTACGATGCCGCGCTCTGACTCCTTGGCGATCTCGATGGTACCCTGCTTGAGTTTTTCGGCGTTCTTTTGCAGCAGCTCGTTCGTCATGTTTGTCACCTGGCGTTGGGCCGCCATCGCTTGTTGCGAGTTATGCAGGCCAAGGGCCAGCACCATCTGGCTTTTCCACAGCGGGATGGTATTCACAATTGATGTCTGGATTTTCTCCACCATCAAGGCATCGTTGTTCTGCAAAAGCCTGATCTGCGGGGCCATTTGGATAGAGATCATCCGCGTGAGTTCTAGGTCGTGCAGCTTTTTCTCGAACCTATTGATCATGTTGGCGTAATCGGTCGCTTCTTGCGCGTCTTCCGGCAGTTGGGATTCCTGCGCTTTTTTCTGCAATTGCGGAAGCACTGTTGTAGTGCATTCCTGCAACTTTTGCTTTCCGGCCAGAATATACATTGTCAGCTCTTTGAAATACGCCCGGTTCACGTCGTACATTTTGTCCAGCATCGCCGCGTCTTTCATCAGTGTGATCTGGTGCTTCTCCAGCATTTCGGCGATTTTATCCACATTTGTCGATACTTTGGAAAACTCCGTCTTCATCGCGGCGATTCTGTTGGCGACTCTGCGTTTGATACCCAGCAGTCCCTTTTTCTCGTTCTGGTCAGTGCCGAATCCGCGCAGTTCCACCACCAGGCCGGAGAGCATGTCCCCCACTTCGCCCATATCCTTTGTGCGCACGCTATTGAGCGTGTTCTCGGAAAAATTGGCAATATTCCGCTGACTTGC
>WQVW01000201.1 GCA_009785655.1 Oscillospiraceae bacterium
TAACCAATCACCTGCAACGAGCGGAAATCAACCCGGAACGCCACCCACTACGGGGAACGGTGCTTCTAACACCCCGCCACAGCTTCCGGATACGGATATGCCGTCTGGCGAGACGTCGACGCAACCGCCGGATACTGATACGCCGCCTCATGAGACGCCGACACAGCCGCCAGGTGCTGATACGCCACCTGACGAACCTCCGCCGCAAATACCAGATATAGATACGTAGTCCATTGAGACTGCATCGGAAGCTTAAATCTTGAAAGGACTGAAAATATATGCTGACACCATATGAGATCGCGGAACTTATCATCAAAGCGCTTGACAACAAAAAGGCGCAAGATATAAAATTATTGAAGACCAGAGACATCACAGTACTGGCGGATTATTTCGTTATCTGCACCGCCACCTCCACAACGCAGATTAAAACGCTGTCGGACGAGCTGGAGAAAGCGATGAAAGAGCGCGGAGAAGCACCATTGCGCCGTGAAGGGTACAGATCCGGCGGGTGGGTGCTGCTCGACTTCGGCTGTGTTGTCGCACATTTGTTTTTGAAAGATATAAGAGAGTTTTACGCACTGGAGCATTTATGGGGAGACGCAGAAGCGACTGATATTAGCGCGTTTATTACAGAATAAGGATTTGATTAAATGAAATACGAATTTTCCCGCATAGAGAAAAAGTGGCAGGACAAGTGGGAGTGCGAAAAGACATATGCCGCCGAAACCGGGGGAAGCAAGCCTAAATTTTACGCATTGATCGAGTTTCCGTATCCATCGGCGGCAGGACTGCATGTCGGTCACCCGCGCCCGTATACGGCGATGGATATTGTTTCCAGAAAAAAGCGTATGCAAGGGTATAATGTGTTGTTTCCAATTGGATTCGATGCGTTTGGTCTGCCGACAGAGAATTACGCAATCAAAAACAAAATACATCCGGCCATTGTCACGCGGGATAATATAGCGGCGTTTACCAAGCAGTTGAAAATGCTTGGTTTCAGCTTTGATTGGGACAGGTGTATTGACACCACCGATCCTGAATATTATCAATGGACGCAGTGGATTTTCTTAAAGCTGTTTGAAAAAGGCCTGGCTTATAAAGCATCAATCCCAGTGAACTGGTGTACATCGTGCAAATGCGTGCTGGCAAACGAAGAAGTCGTCAATGGGGAGTGCGAGCGCTGCGGCGCACCGGTCACACGGCGTGAGAAAAGCCAGTGGATGCTGAAAATCACCGAATATGCGCAACGGCTGTTGGATGATCTGGACACTGTGGATTATATCGAACGCGCGAAAACCCAGCAGCGCAACTGGATAGGCAGATCAGTCGGTGCGGAAATCGACTTTAAAACAACCTCCGGCGATACGCTGCGGGTGTTTACAACGCGGCAGGATACGCTGTTCGGTGCAACGTATATGGTCATTTCCCCAGAGCATCCGTTGCTGGCGAAATGGTCGCCCGATAATCTTAATGAGATCACGGAATACCAGGCAGAAGCCGCGAAAAAGTCTGATTTTGAGCGCACGGAGCTCGCCAAAGACAAAACCGGCGTGGAAATTCAGGGCATACGGGCGATTAATCCGGCAACAAACGAGGAAATCCCGATATTTATATCAGATTACGTGCTGGCCACTTACGGTACCGGCGCAATTATGGCTGTTCCGGGGCATGATAAACGTGACTGGGAATTTGCCAAGAAATTCGGCTTACCGATTATCGAAGTAGTATCCGGCGGCAATATTGAAGCAGAGGCGTATAGCGATAATCAGCTGGGAACCATTGTGAACTCTGGCTTTATAAATGGCTTGTCTGTTGACGACGCGAAAGCAGAAATGACGCGCTGGCTGACTGAGCAGGGAATAGGGGAGGAAAAGGTCAACTTTAAACTGCGTGACTGGGTGTTCTCCCGCCAGCGGTATTGGGGAGAGCCAATTCCAATCGTCCACTGTGAAAAATGCGGCCACGTGCCGTTGCCGGAGAGCGAGTTGCCGCTGATTCTGCCGGACGTGGAGAATTACGAAACGACCGACACGGGAGAAAGTCCGCTTGCCGCGATGCCGGATTGGATCGCAACCACATGCCCGCAATGCGGCGGCTCCGCCTCGCGCGAGACGGATACCATGCCGCAGTGGGCCGGGTCAAGCTGGTATTTTCTGCGATATACGGATCCGCATAATAAAAACGCACTGGCATCACGCGAAGCACTGGATTTCTGGACACCCGTCGATTGGTATAACGGCGGCATGGAACATACGACGCTGCATCTGCTGTATTCGCGATTCTGGCATAAATTTTTGTACGATATCGGCATCGTCCCCACATCGGAACCGTATATGAAACGCACAAGCCACGGGATGATTCTGGCTGAAGATGGGCGGAAAATGAGTAAATCACTCGGAAACGTTGTGAATCCGAATGATATTGTAGACGAATTCGGCGCAGATACATTGCGGCTATATACCATGTTCATCGGTGACTTTGAGAAGGCCGCACCCTGGTCATCAAACGCTGTGAAGGGTTGCAAGCGATTCTTAGACCGTGTGTGGAATCTAGCAGAAAAACAGTTAGCGGGGGACACACTGTCAACAGCGCATGAAGCGGCCATCCATCGTGCGATAAAAAAAGTCGGCGATGATATTGAGCATTTGAAGTTCAACACAGCCATCGCAACGCTGATGGCACTTGTCAATGATTTTCATGACGGTGCAGAACCGCCGTCTAAAGGTGATATCAAGACGCTGCTGACACTGCTCGCGCCATTCGCACCGCATATCGCGGAAGAACTGTGGGAACACCAAGGCTTCGGCGGCTCAGCGGCAGCGACACCATGGCCCGCATATGACGAGAGTAAAACAATCGAATCCGAACGTGAAATCGCCGTCCAAATCGGCGGAAAACTTCGCGGCACTGTGATGGCTCCGTTAGACGCAGATGATGAAACGATACTTGGCATCGCAAAGAATGACGAGAGAATCAAAGGCTTGATTGACGGCAAAGAAATCGTGCGTGTGATTGTGGTAAAGAATAAGCTGATTAATCTGATAGTAAAGTAAACCAAAGGCGCGGATATTTTACCGCGCCTTTGATTTTTGCTTTTCAATATAATGAACGCATTGCGAACTTTCAGCTGTGCCACAAGACGCGGCACGTTCAA
>WQVW01000202.1 GCA_009785655.1 Oscillospiraceae bacterium
GTCTTTGCCCTCTTTACTAAAGAGGGCAAAGACGAGGGTTTTCTTTTGGTCGACTCCATCTCCCGTCCCCTGCCCTCTTTAGTCAAAGAGGGTGGCTCCGCTCCAGCCGGGTGTTTTGTAGGGGGACGTCGGGGGATGCATCTACACCTCAAACTCCTGAAACTCGCTGTGGATATCCTCGTCACTCAACCCGCCCTTAGCCAGCTCGAAGCTGTTGCCGCCTAAAATATCCTCGGCGGATTTGTCCGGGTTCTGGTGCAGGATGTTAATAAGCTCAATAAAATCGCGGATGATCTCGCGCGGGGTGATGTGGGTGTCCGCGCCGACGCGGTTGTATTCGACCGTTAAGAAATAGACAAGGTCTTCGTGCGTCAGCGTGGGAGTATAGTCGTAAAGCCGTGCATGGATGTCGCGTAGTTTTTCTATCAGCACATACATTTCTTCCTGAGTCAGCATTTGCAGACGTATGATCGGGCCTTGTAAATCCCGAAGTTCATCGGTGGAGAAATGCCCCTCCATCAATCTGGAGCGTAACGCCTCATAGCTGAACACGCCCCTGTACCTATCTTCGATGCATTGCAGAGTGCCGCCCATCAGAAACCCGATGTGCTTTGCTTTGCCTTGCAGCACATCGTTATATATCGTGAGGATTTTTTCATAATTGTTCTGCCGTGTGATTGAATTCGGGATTTTGAATATGTTCACCAGTTCGTCAATAATCACCAAGAGGCCTTTATATCCCGCGTTGGTTAGGAAGACAGCAAAGATTTTAAGGAAGTCATACCATGTTTCATCGGTGACGATGAAGTTGATCCCCAACTCTGCCTTGGCCTCACGGCGGCTGGCATATTCGCCCCTGAACCATTTCAGCACATTGCTTTTCATCGCGTCATCTCCCTGGTTGTAAGCCTGCCAGTAGAGCACAACGGCGCGCGCAAACTCGAATCCGTTGACCATGCCTTCAAGAGACGCCGTGACTTCGTATATCCTGGCTTCAACCTGACGATCAAACGCCGCACCATCCAAGTCGGTTTCGGATTTGACTGCGGCTTGGATGCCGGAAATCCAACGTTCCAGAATCAGCGGCAGCGCCCCGCCGTCGGGTTTGGATTTGGTGGAGAGATTCTGTATCAGCTCTTTATACGTGGCAAGCCCCTGGCCCTTTGTGCCGGAGAATCGCCGCTCTGGCGAGAGATCCGCGTCCGCCACGGCGAAGCCTTTGGCTGTGGCATAGTTGCGGATAGTTTGCAGCAGAAAACTCTTGCCGCTGCCGTATTTGCCCACGATAAACCGCGCCGAGGCACCGCCATCGGCGATCATGTCTATATCGTGCAAAATAGCATCTATTTCATTAGCGCGTCCGACGGCGATATACTCCAACCCCACGCGCGGTACCACGCCGCCTTTCAGTGCGTTGATTAAAATATTCGCAATCCGCGCCGGTACTTGATTTTCCATAACTATTCCACCATTTCAGTGACTTTGTCCAGATATTCGTCGTATATAATCATCTCATCGTCAAGTATATTATCCCCGACGCAATCTGCTGCTTTTTCGTTGATGCCGTCGGCCAAAACCTCCAGCATCACGCCGTTTTCATCGGCAAAAACCTTGATGTCTGCACCTTGCAATATGATAGCCAGTGCGTTTAGCTCCATTGCACTCAATGCGTCCTTCAGCGCAGCCCAGCCGTCAGTATGCGAATCAGCCGCAATCGGCAAAGAGGGAAGCGGCGTTGCCATTTGCGGCGGCGCGACAACCAATGAATCGTCCTCCGGCACAATGAGTTTATCCTGAGTATCCAGTGCTTCTTCACGGATTCTTGCCAGATTGCCGTGATCGACTGTGACGACAGTGCGGGTCAGCTCCGCGTGGAATTGCGCGACCGATTGCTCGATCAACAGCGCAAAATCCGTGAGTGAAATCCCAAGTGCTTTCAGTTTTTGCGCGGATTGATTTGCGTTGCTTAAACTGGCGGTGATATTGAATTTATACTTCACCGTTTGGCGCAGGCAGGCTTCCGTTTTTTTGATTAAATAGCCGACAAATTCACGCCGCCCTGAATGATGGATCGGTATATCAGCTGTCCAGCTGTTGTCTTTGCAACGATAGACTTCTGCAGCAGAAATCGCTACCCGGCGGTCAGCTTGTTGCAGCCAAGGATAAAACAACGCCCGCCTAAAGGGGTGCCAATGCACGCCGCTCCAAACCTTGAAGATAAACAAATCCTCAAACCGGAAATCATGCGCTGTGGCAAATTCGCGGATGCTGAGCAATACAGAATAAAAACAATCCCGTATCAGCGTTTCGTTTCCGTCATTGTAGAATTTTGATTTTGTGATGTCATAGCCTGATATGCCATTGAAGTTCTCCAAACAATTTTCGGTATCAAAATCAAAAAGGAACAGGTCGGCATAATGGCTTTGCAAATGATGTTCACTGATGAAATCAGCAAAACTATGCGGCAGATTGTAGTATATATGATAATCTTTCAGCCATCGCGGGATGTAATCGTCCAGCGTGGGTTCAGATTCACGGCATGTATTCCATATTGCCATCAGCTGGTCCAGTCCGTCTTCGGGATTGTCTATGCCAATGCCGGAGAGCAGTTCGTAAATATAGAGGAAAACATAAGACAGCGTGGCGGGCAGCATTTCACCGCTTCGGATTTTTGTGCGCCAGGTGAAATAGGTGCGCAGTTGATCGTATCCCATGTGTTGATAATATGGAAAATACATCGAAAACGGTGCGTGCCCCTCAAAGTCATCTGTAAAATCTTCCATGAACTTTGCCTGTTTGTAGAAAAGCGCGGCGTCATTCCGGGCAAATGGATTGCCGGAGGCCAGGTCACGCATTGCGTAGAACTTCTCCCGAAGCGGGTCGATCGCTCTTTCGACAATCGGCAAATCAGCGGGGGCGATTTTTTGTGCGTCCGCGCTTGGTTTGAACTCGTATTCAATTTCGGCGAATTCCGATTCACCCAATTTCCCCATGTCGCCCATGTCAACCTCTGTAATTAAACCGGGTCAACCGATAAGTGGATGACCCGGTTTGGTTAATTTGCTCTATTGATGCTTCTTATTCGAGTCGATCCATTCATTGTCGCTTTTTGCTTTGCCGAAGCCGCTGGTGTCGGTGAGTCCCTGA
>WQVW01000203.1 GCA_009785655.1 Oscillospiraceae bacterium
CATTGCAATAGATGAAACGGGTTCTCCCCTGCCCGGCGAGACGGTTGAACTCTGCAAAAACTCCGATGGTGTGATCCTGGGTGCAGTCGGCGGCCCGAAATGGGACTCGCTGCCGGGGGAGCAAAAACCGGAAAAAGGATTGCTCGGTATCCGGGCGTCTTTGGAACTTTTCGCCAACCTCCGCCCGGCGATTGTACACGCGCCGTTGCGAGCGGCATCGCCGTTGAAGGATGAAATTCTGGGCGATGGCTTGGATATCATGATCGTGCGCGAACTCACCGGCGGTATCTACTTCGGCGACCGCGGGCGTGAGGGCGACTCCGCGTACGATACAGAGCGGTATTCAGTCTCTGAAGTAGAGCGTATAGGCCGCGTTGCGTTTGAGCTTGCCGGAAAGCGCGGCGGGAATCTCTGCTCTATTGACAAAGCCAATGTTCTGGAAAGCTCCCGCCTGTGGCGCGAGGTGATGATTAAACTTTCAAGTGAGTACCCCGCCGTACAGCTTTCTCACATGTACGTCGATAATGCGGCAATGCAGCTGGTACGCGCCCCGCGCCAATTCGACGTAATTGTGACAAGCAACATCTTCGGCGATATCCTATCGGACGAAGCATCGCAGATCACCGGATCAATCGGAATGCTGCCGTCAGCGTCACTGGGCGCGGGAAAACTCGGGCTGTATGAACCAATCCACGGCTCCGCGCCGGATATCGCGGGCAAAGGGCTGGCGAATCCTATCGCCGCGATACTTTCCACAGCCATGATGCTGCGGTACTCGTTCAACCTGCCGGATGCAGCGTTGAGTATCGAATCTGCGGTGGCCAAGGCACTGGAGAGCGGGATACGGACTGCCGACATCGCCGAAAACAGTGCGCCATCTGTGAGTACAGCAGAGATGGGACGTGCGATTGCGGAGTTTGTTTGATATTAACAGAACCACCGTCTTACGGACGGTGGTTCAATTTTCTGATTAAATCATCATAATTAAATTGTAATGTTTCCAAAACTTCCTTGTCGGCGGGTATCTTCTTCCCGTTATCAAAACGCATCCCCTGTTCGCCCATAAAGTCCACACAGAATAGCAGCGTATAGAAAGCAACAACGCTTCTTTGCGTCTCATCGGCGTTCATATCATCAAGCCAGTAATCTATATAAGTTGTATCTAATTTCATTCCACGTAACGCCATGTTAGTAAGGCCGATTATCAAAAGCGGATCGCCATAGCACATCTCATCAACATCGACGATTCCCGCTAACTTGCCGTCATTGACAAGCACGTTCTTTGTTGATATGTCGTCTAAAAATGCAACTGGCTGGACGCTAGCAAAGTAATCGTTTAATCTGACCATGATTGCGTCCACATTGTCGCAGACTTCAACATCAAAAATCCCGGTTGCTTTTATTCGTTTGCGTGATCTGCTCAGCAAGCTTTGAAGATATTCAATCCAGGTTTCAAACGAGTTTTCGTCCCCCGAATGCGGATATCCGTACAATCCAGATGACGGCAGATTTGCCACAGTTCTTTGTATTGCGGACAAGTCCTTGACAATGCCCCGCTTTTGAGTTTCGTTTAACGAAGCATATACATCACCCAAGTCTTTTCCGTTGATAAATGACAGAAGCGTGAAATACACGTCAGTATACCGCCCGTGGTTCAACACCTTTGGTACAAGAACTTTGAGGTCTGCAAGCGCCTCCAGCCACTTGATTCCGCCGGTGTAATACGCTTTGTTGCTTTCACTTGTTATCCGCAAAACATACTCGTCGTTCTCGGTTTTGACATAGTAAACTTTGTGGCAATAGCCGTTGTTAAAGTGTTTTATTTCAATTGGCGATATATTCAGTTCCGCTAATACTTTTACCGCAATATCCTCAGACATTGCTACACCAATCTACCCATTTCACGCGCTTCTGCCATGGCAGAGCTGCCTTCAACCTCCCCTGTGCCGAACACACCGAGGCCGTAGATGATCCCCTGCTCTTTCGCGTTGGGCAGGCAGGCCATGTATCCTCTGAATCCAGCGAGCACTTTCTCCATATTCTCACGGTTGTTATCATGGGCGGCTAATATGAAATACATGTCTTTATCCCGCATTTCAAGAAAACGCGAGATGGTTCTGTCAATCAGGACTTTCATCTGTCCGCTCATGGCGTAAAAGTACACGGGGGTTGCCATCACGATCACATCGGCGTTTATCATTTTGGGGATAATCTCCGCCATATCATCGCCGTGGACGCAATCGGTTTTCTGCATGTAACATACGCCGCAGGCAGAGCAATAGTTGATTTTGCAGTCTTGTATGAATATCTTCTCAACCGAGTTCCCCGCCTCTTGTGCGCCGCGCATGAATTCGTCGCAGAGCAGGTCGGAGTTGCCGCCTTTTCTGGGGCTGCCGGAGAGAATTAATACTTTTTTAGACATTTTCGCTCACCTCATATTCTGCACTTAGGTTTACTTACGATTTGCTGCGATAGTCCTCTATCGCGGCTTTGATCGCTTCTTCGGCGAGGACGGAACAGTGGTGCTTCGCGGCCGGGAGGCCGTCCAACGCGTCAACGACGGCTTTGTTGGTGATTTGCAGTGCCTCGTCCAGCGTTTTGCCGATGATCAATTCCGTTGCCATGGAGCTTGTGGCCACGGCGGCACCGCAGCCGAATGTATTGAATTTCGCGTCAATGATCCGGTCACCTTCGATTTTTAGGTAAATCTTCATGATATCGCCGCAGGTGGCGTTCCCGACTTCACCGACGCCGTCGGCGTCTTCCATTTTTCCTACATTGCGGGGATTTGCGAAATAATCCATCACTTTTTCACTGTATTCCATAATTACTTTTCCCCCTCTTTTTGAATCTGTTCCCATACAGGCGACATGTCACGTAATCTTTGGATAATTGGCGGCAATTTTTCAATAATATATTCAACCTCTTCAGGTGTGTTATACTCACTTAATGACAACCGCAGTGATCCGTGGGCGATTTCGTGCGGCAATCCCAGCGCGAGCAGCACGTGACTGGGGTCTAATGAACCAGATGTACACGCCGACCCGGACGAAGCGCATATCCCCGCCATGTCGAGCAGCAACAGCAGAGACTCCCCTTCTATCCCCTCAAAGCAGAAA
>WQVW01000204.1 GCA_009785655.1 Oscillospiraceae bacterium
GCAATCCCGCCAAGAAAGATCAGCGGCCCCCAATAGACACCATAACTCAGCCCGGCAAGCACCCCAACCGCCGGTGCCGGAATGAAGGGGATAATCACCTGCAGCACGGATAGGCCAATCAACGCTGGAACACCTCTCCAACCAAATGAATCTACATATTCCACGATATTCGACTCATCGCTGACATTTTCGATAACCTCTCTGACCAATGGCAGTAACTGCACAATCATGGCAATCAAAAGCAAAAGAAACACAACCGCGACAATAATTTTCAATATCTTTTGTTTCTTCATAAGTACATCGCCCCTTCACAACGCATTTCCCAACCTGTGCGTATATTTCTGTAAATTATATCACATTTTCTATACAGTTAACAACATCTTTAAGTGCTTCATAATATATTACGAGTCAGTCAACGCTTACTCAAAAAAAATTGATACTGGAGGAAAAACCTTGGAAGAGAAGAACGTACATCTGGACAACATTGTATCGCCGGGGACTGCAGAAAATGCCGTGCCGGCTTCTGTCCAGTTAAATAATGAAGAAATGTCTGCCATCCGCGCATTTGACCCGATACCTATCGTAACACCCATGGCGGCGGGACTACCCGAATCTGTCAGCGCGCAGAATAGCGCCAGACGCCCAATGCCGCCAGCCATGCCAAGATCCGAAGCGATGCCCGCTATGCCGCCACCCCGTCTGGCTATGCCACCGCAGGCTGCCGTGCCAATACCGGAACGCCCTCATATACCAAAAGAACCCGAAGCTGAAAACTGCGGCTATAAAAAAGGGGAGCTTCCGGCGTGCGCACCACTCGCCGCCGCGTTTGTGCCGTTTCAGCAAAAGAATCCGCCGAAATACGCAGCCGCGGACGCCTTGACTCACGGGACGCTGTTCCCCGGGCTTGATCTGCCGTTTATGAACGTTGCGAATAACACGCGCTGTTAAGGAACATTATACAGCGTCTGCATGTGCGTTACCCTTCGCTGCCGTTCTCGCACCGATTTCCCCGGCAAAGCGATATGAGATATCAACCTTGCAGACTCGCTGTCCATCTATTTTTTTTGACTCATACACTTGGATATCATCTATGAGTTCCAGCAAAATCGTTTGTGTCAGCATGTTCAAGTTAACATAATCGCGAACGTGCTTGGCCCAGCTCTCTGCATCGCCGTTACTGTTCTCGCAGGCTTCAACTTTACTCCGTAAAACTTTGATTGTCTCTGCTTTTTCTCCACGCTCGCACTCATATTTCTGCATCAGCGCGGCGAACATGTTGTCTGTCACCATTCCATTCACCCTGTCCTCGTATAGCATAGCAATCACCTCGTCCAATTTTGTCAGCCTATCCTCACACGTTTTTAATTCGCTTTTGTACGTATCAAGATACGCGATGGCTGCACTGCGCTTCTTTTTATTAACCGCATCCATCACCCGCTGTTCGTTATACTCAGCCAATGCCGCATGTGCGCGGATTTCATCCAGCACAAGCTGAATCAATGCGCCCTCGTTGATCGTGTGAACTGTGCAGGCCGTCTTCCCACTGCGGGCATAATTGCCGCAGATGAAATCCATTGCCGTGCGGACAGTGCCGTCTTTTCGCGAGTCTTTCCGAATCAATGCCCGCATGTTGTGCCCGCAATCGGCACATTTTAAAATACCGACAAAAATACTTTGAAGTTCCCCGGCAGTGTTGCGCGGTTTGTATTTCTTCTTCGCCAACGCGCTGACCATGTGCCAATCCTCCATACTTATCAGCGGTTCGTGCGTGTTTTTTACCCGTATCCACGTCTCCTCCGGCTTGCTGATCAGTTTATGATTTTTATATGATACCGTGCCTTGCTTGCCCTGTACCATATGGCCTATATAAACCTCATTACGCAGGATGGATTTGACACTGGTTTCGTTCCACAAGCCGTTCTCTTTCAGTGGATTGCTACGCCCATTCCTACCGTAGTAAATCGTTTTCGGTGACGGAATGCCTTCCGCATTGAATGCGGCAGCGATGGCGCGGTAACCGGCTCCGCCGCAGCGTCGCGCGAACATACGCCGCACGATATGCGCGGTTTCTCCATCTACAATAAGGTGATGCTTATCCATTGGGTTCTTTTTATACCCCAGCGGTGCATACGCACCGATAAATTTCCCCTGCTTCATATAAGCCAGTTTGACAGCCCGGACTTTTTTGCTGGTATCCTTTGAATGAAACTCATTAAATAGATTGCGGTACACCATCATGTCGTTATCGCCGAGCATGGAGTCTACCGCGTCATTCAACGCGATAAAGCGGCAGCCCAACTGCGGCAAAATCTCTTCGGTTAGCCTGCCCACTTCAATGTAATTGCGACCCAGCCGGGATAGGTCTTTGACAATAATCAAGTTAATGCGCTTGTCCTGCACATCTTGCATCATCCGCTGGAACGCCGGGCGCCGAAAGTTTGTGCCGGACCATCCGTCGTCAATATATGTCTCCTCCACATCCCAGCCCTTTTCTTGAATGTAATTCGTCAGCAAAAGCCGCTGATTTTCAATGCTGACCGACTCCCCCGCGCGCTCATCATCTTTCGACAAGCGCAAGTACAGTCCGGCTGTGTATTTTGTGTCGCTCACTTTACGTACCTCCCGTAACACGCCGCCAAGCCGGGGAACAATACTATCCCCCGGCTTGGCATCAACTCTGATTGGGTACTGTTTCAGGCGCGAAGCATTTGCTTCGCCCTGTGATCCATTTCATCGAGAATATGCTGAACCGCCAGCTTCTCTAACGACGATCCGAGTGCTTTTTCGCCTGTATATATGCTGGTCACACAATAAAGCGTTCTGCCTATTTTCACCTCACGGTAGAAGGATGTGCGGTTTTTATTGTTAACGGTATCATTTAACATCATAAAATCACCCGCCTTTCGCACAATCCTATGAAATATCAACGTTGTCCTATGCCAAACAGGCAGGCATGCAGGCGGAAATTTTCGGGGGCATATTTTGATGACAACACATTCCAACAAAACGCGCAAATTGTTGACATTTTCCAAATATTGTGATACATTAGAAGTGAGTCATTGTATTTATACATTACAGATAACACACAGGAGATGATTATGATGAAAAGGAC
>WQVW01000205.1 GCA_009785655.1 Oscillospiraceae bacterium
AAGCGGGGAAAAAATCTTGGCTCGTATGCTGAACGGAGAGAGTTGCGCTTTGGTGACAGATGCCGGAATGCCCTGCATCAGCGACCCCGGAGAGGACATCACGCGGATATGCAGTGAGGCGGGGATCCCAATCACGGCGATCCCTGGCCCGTGTGCTGCGGTGACGGCGCTTGCATTGTCAGGCATCCCAGCAGGGCGATTTGTTTTTGAGGGATTTTTATCCACAGCCAAAAAAAGCCGGTTTGAGCGTTTAGAAGAGCTGAAAACAGAACAGCGGACGATGATATTTTATGAAGCCCCGCACAAGTTAATGCGGACGTTGAACGATATGCTAAGCGCATTCGGAGACAGACGCGTTTCCATATCGCGGGAACTTACAAAGCTTTTCGAGGAAACACGCAGATTCACACTGGCCGAGGCGGTAAAGCATTTTGAGGAGCACCCGCCCAGAGGTGAATTTGTGCTTGTTATTGAAGGTATACAAAAAGCCCCCGCACCAGTGTTGCAAATTGACGATGCGGTTTCAATGGCACGAACGCAGATCGAAAACGGACTTTCGGTAAAAGACGCTGTAAAAATAGTTGCCGAGCAGACGGGAATTCCTAAAAATACGCTTTATAACGCGGTGATCAAGGAATAGATATCGAAGCCGCCGGAAAATCCAGATGGATTTCCCGGCGGCTGAAAGACTTATTTGCTGTTGGCCATTTCTCTTTTGCAGATATCGCAGATATGTTTTTTCTTTGATCTTGCGGGTTCAGGTTCGTATTTTTTCAGCACGATTGATGCGCCGTCAACAAAAATCTCCATCGAATCTTTCTCCGCGATAGAGAGGGTACGCCTGAGTTCTATGGGAAGTACAATTCTTCCGAGTTCATCCACTTTTCTTACAATGCCTGTTGATTTCATTTTAAGTATTATTCCTTTCGACACAATTCCATTAATTGTAAGAACATTCTACTACTTTTTACCATGCTTGTCAACCCCCCAGAGAAAAATTATCTTAAAAAAACTTGCATATCCAACTACATTTTCTTATATATTTCATCATAGGGATGTCCACTTGTACTGAGGTGATCTATAAAATGGCAATGGCATGGATATGGACGGCGATGATTGCGTTTTCAGTTATTTTTGGCTTGTTAAGCGGAAATATTGACGCGGTGGGCGCGTCGGCCTTAGATGGTGCGGCGGCGGCGGTGACGCTTTGTATAGCCATTTGTGGGGCCACAATGCTATGGTCCGGCATCATGGAAATCATGCGACAGGCAGGATTGGCCCAAAAGTTGTCTAAATCTTTCCGCCCCGTACTCAACAAGCTGTTTCCGCAGACACGGGAAAATGAGGACGCGATGGAAGCATTGTCGGCGAATGTGTCTGCCAATCTTTTGGGACTTGGCAACGCAGCCACGCCGCTTGGGATACGTGCAGCCTCTGAAATGGCCAAGATGACAAAGCGCAAAACAGCGTCTGATGACTTGTGTATGCTTGTTATCTTGAATTCCGCGTCAATCCAGCTGATACCGGCGACGGTTGCGGCGGTGCGTGCCTCGGCCGGAGCCAGCGCTCCGTTTGATATTCTGCCGGCTGTTTGGATAACCTCAGTAACATCGCTGGTTGCGGGGATCACTGTGTCGAAGCTTTTACGGCGTTTTTCAAAGCGGGGTGATAGAGATTAACGTGCTTTATTCGTTGATAGTTCCGCTTATCATATGCGCTGTGGCCGTCTTTGCACTGCATAAACGTGTTGATGTATTTGCCGCGTTGACCACTGGGGCGAAGGATGGCTTGAACGTGATCATAAGAATTCTGCCGCCGCTGGTCGCGTTGTTGACGGCTGTCTATATGCTTCGTGCATCCGGGGCACTGTCTGCGCTTGAGAATTTATTGACTCCGGTATTGGTGCGGCTCGGTATTCCGCCGGAGACGGCGACGCTTATTTTTATCCGCCCGTTTTCAGGCAGCGGCGCCTTGGCAGTTGGGTCTGAAATCATTAATACTTACGGCGCCGATTCACATATAGGGCGTGTTACCGCTGTGATGCTTGGCTCGACTGAAACAACGTTTTATATAATCGCTGTATACTTCGGTGCGGTGGGGATAAAAAAGACGAGACATGCCATACCATCGGCACTCAGCGCGGATTTGGTTGGGTTTATCGTCGCATCGATTACTGTTAGGCTGTTCTTCTAAAAAAGTTCAGGGGCGCATATGCACCCCTGAACTTTTTATCTGCGTATTCTGCCGACATACTCAAAAGTTTCTCCGTTGATAGTGACCCTGAGATATGCAGTGCCAATGCCAATCGGCGTGAGGCTGGCTGCAAGTCCTGTCGTGTCACTTGCGACAACATCGAATACAGTGCGGTCGCTGCTTTCCCAGGTAATATCATAGTCATCCTCATCCATGCCTTCAGATATGATTCTGAGTCTGAGCGGTGCCGATGTTCCCATCTCCAGCGTAAAGTCTCTATCCGGTCTGGCACTGCCGAAGAATAAGACGGATGCGGAGAGGATGGCAGGTTCTACGTACGGTACATAATCATATGGATCTTCAAATTCGTCTGGATAGGTTGGATCCGTTGGATCAGTATATATACTGGTGGTACCGTCATCGCCGGGAATATTAATCCCCAAGTCCCACTCTACGAGTCCATTTTCCTGCGCGGGGGCTGTGATGACAAGCACACCGGTTGCGACCGCAAGCACGACCATTATTAGAATAGAGACAAGTAACTTCCCTTTGAAATTATCAGATTCTTCAGAATATTTCCCGCGACCCATTCTGCGCGCACCGCAGTAAGGACACCGACTGCGAAGGCCGGAATATTTTCTGTCGCATCTGGCACATTTGGTTTCAGAAACAGCACTCATGAAAATCACCCTTTGCAATATAAATTGATCTAAATTCTACAACATTTTCCGATTTTTGTCAACTGACTTTTTTGCGTTGGCAAGTTCCGATGATAATTTTGCGAACGCCTCAATGCCCAGCGTCTCCCCGCGAATTTGCGGGTTGAATCCGCATTGAGTCACGATTTCGACGATTTCGTCTTTCTCTAGTTCATTGCCGAATGCGGCGTGCAGTGCGTTTACAAGCGTTTTTCTGCG
>WQVW01000206.1 GCA_009785655.1 Oscillospiraceae bacterium
AAACTGCGGATAGATCCGGATTTTTACAAAACAAAGGATATCCATATCCACTTCCCGGAAGGTGCGATACCGAAAGACGGCCCATCCGCTGGGATCACGATGTGCATTGCCGTGATTTCTGCCCTTTGCAATGCCCCGGTGCGGCGCGATATAGCCATGACGGGTGAGATAACGTTGAGAGGCCGTATACTGCGCATCGGCGGATTGAAGGAAAAGACGATGGCCGCCATGCGCGCCGGTGTGAAGACCGTTATCATTCCGGCTGAAAATGAGTCAGATCTTGAAGAAATTGACCAGACTGTCCGCCGTGCCTTGAATTTCATCGCGACGGATCATATTGACAACATACTAGATGTCGCACTGGATTTTTCCGGCGTTGATATCAAAGACGGCGCATCGGAGATGCATGTGCCGATCATTGAGAAAGAGGGCGTTCCGAATACCGGCGCCTCAATTACGCAATGAACCTTCATAACGTAGAATTTATAAAGTCCGCGGCAGCCGCACAGGGGATTCTTCATGACGAGCTGCCGCAGATAGTGTTTGCCGGGAAGTCGAACGTTGGCAAGTCTTCGGTGATCAACAAGGTCTTGAACAGAAAGAACTTTGCCCGTGTCGGCGGGACGCCGGGGAAAACCGTACATATCAATTTCTTTCTGATTGACAAGATTGCGTATTTTGTCGATTTGCCGGGCTATGGTTACGCAAAGGTGGCAAAAACTGAAAAAGCGCGCTGGAAAGGGCTGATGGAGTCGTACTTTTCAAGTGCGGATCATGTTGCGTTGGGTATTCTAATTGTAGATGCCAGGCATAAGCCAACGAAAGACGATGTGACGATGGCGAACTGGTTCAAACAGACGCTGTGTCCGCTGGTGATTGTTGCCAATAAGATAGACAAGCTGAAAAAGAGTGAAGAAAGCGGAAATCTTGCGCTGATCCGTGAAACGCTTGAGTTGCACGATGAGATTACGATCATTCCGTTTTCCGCCGAAAAAGGTACAAACAAGGATATGTTACTTTCGGAAATTGAAAACGCTGTGAAAAACTGGTATAATTAACCCACATGTGTTTCACCTGCCGCACGGTGGGCGGTAACATGTATTTAAAGTTCAGGAGACAATAATTTGGAAGCAATCAGAAGTGTAGATTGGACGTCAATGCTGACAAATGCGCTGTTGCTGATCGTTCCCGCGCTGGTGAGTCTGACGTTCCATGAGTTATCGCACGGGTTCGTGGCCTATCGCTTGGGTGACAGAACGGCAAAAGACATGGGGAGATTGACGCTGAATCCGATAAAGCATATTGATCCAATCGGTCTTGTGATGATGCTGGTGTTCCGATTCGGCTGGGCAAAGCCTGTGCCGGTGAACATGATGAATTTTAAAAACCCGAAGCGCAGCATGGCGATCACAGCATTGGCGGGGCCTATTTCTAACCTGATACTCGCGGCGATTTTCCTGTATATTTACGGACTGGTTTTCACACGATTGGGCGGCGCGAGAGCGACCGGGGCAAGCGATGTGATTCTGACAATGATTCTGAATACCGCGTTGCTGAGCGTGATGTTTGCTGTGTTCAATATGCTGCCAATCCCGCCGTTGGATGGGTCAAAAGTGCTGTTTTCGATCATCCCGAATGAGGCATATTACAAACTGATGCGGTACGAACGTTACGGCTTCATCATACTGATTATCTTTGTGAACACGCAGTTTTTCAGGGATACGATCGGCTATGCCACACGGGTGCTGTTTGACAGATTCTTTGAAATCGCGGAAGCCGCGTTCAACCTTGTTAATTGAGGGAGGCATGATGGATAGTCCTGTTTTCCGGCTTGAGGGCGTTGTTAAAACGAAAGACGAGTTCTCAGACTTTATAGGTCCGTTGGCACTTATATTGCAGTTGCTGAGCAAAAACAAAATTGAGATCAAGGATATCAGCATCTCACTGATATTAGCGCAATATCTTGAATATCTGGACAAAATGACGAAACTGGATATTGACATCGCCAGCGAATTTGTCGCGATGGCGTCACATCTGGCTTACATAAAATCTAAAATGCTGCTGACTGAAGAGCGTGAGGTGACAGAGCTGGAAGAGCTGATATCCTCCCTTGAAAAGCTGCAGCAAAGTGACGTATATTCGCAGATTAAGGCTGTTACTGAAACGTTTTCAAACATGTATGCCAAAGGCGGTGCGACGATGGAGAAGCCGCCGGAGTATTTGCCGCCCGATACAGAAGTCCGGTATGTTCACAATGGGAATGAACTTTTTGACGCAATTCTGCGCGTGATTGGCAGAGAGAATGCGGTGATAAACAGCCGCAATCCAAGAGAGATGGTCTATCCACAGCGGATTGTATATTCGATTCCGGAGAAGATTTCTGAAATCCTTGGAATGCTTCGGCTCAATGGCATGATGGCATTACGGCAGCTGTTCTATGAAAGCCAGAGTCGCACAGAACTGGTCGCCACGTTTGTCGCCGTGCTAGAGCTGTGCAGGGCGGGCAGCGTGCTACTGACAGGCGGCGCGGATGATATGACCATCACCTATACAGGGAAAGACACGACCATTGAATTTGATTTTGCGGAAGAAGGTTGATACAATATAACTCACTGCGGGATTTGAGGTGTTATCATGGCAACTCGAGCGTTGGTGCAAATATTTATAGTGTTGGCAAGCATGGGGTTATTTTTCTTTTATCTTGGCAAGCGGGTGAAAAGCACTGCTGATGGGTATACCGTGAGAGAGCATCCGCAGTATGATGTCTATACAGAAATCATAAAGGCGCTGCAAAAAGCGGGGTACACAATCGTGCATGAACAAACTAAAGACATGCGAACCTATACCCATCCACGTGGCGGCACAGTCACGTATGATGCCGGAGCCGGACATGCGGTGGTAATTGTACAAAGCGGTGCTGTTAAGTGCGGCGAGGTTAAGATTGGCGGCATGAGGAATGTGCGCGTTTATGCGCAATATAACCCGACGCAACTAAAGGCGGAGATGTTTCTGAAGAAGCTGGATGAGGTGCATGATTTCGCGGCACGGCAGTTTGTGGAGGAACATGGTGTGGATGCGCTCATCGTGAAGTCGGAAGGCGGCGGC
>WQVW01000207.1 GCA_009785655.1 Oscillospiraceae bacterium
AGAAGACCAAGCGGATTGAAGCCAGAAGCTAGGAGATGATGAAGTTGTATTTGTCTGTCAACTGGCCAATAATGATACGAGCTGTTTCGTAACTTTAGCGGCGATAATCGCGGCTTGTGACAAGAGAGGGTATTTTCACTTCGGTGAAAATACCCTCTCGCATTATTGTGCAGAAATGAAAGCGTTGTCCTCCATTATCCCCATCTCGATTTAGCTAACCTAACTGCGGTGTCCTTACCGCACCGCAGATTTAACCACCAACCGTCTGATCAGCATTGCTGAGTTCACCGCGTTGATGGCGATAAGCAGCCCAAGGATAATGCGTATGCCTATGTCGTGCGAATCCGCCAATGTTATGAAGCAGAAGAAGATGGCTGCCAGGCAGAAGAAAATGGTTTTCCCCGGTGCCGATTTGTCAAAGACGAAGCCGGAGGTCATATAAAATCCGAGTAGCGAGAACACCAGTGCAAAGAAATAGTAAACGTAACTCAGCAAGACTGGGTTTGCGGCGTTTTCTCTGTACATAGACAGTATCCAAAAACACAAAAAAAGCGATGGAATGATTGATAACACAAACTTCAGCTTTTGCTTCGGGTCTTTAAATATCTCAATGGCGAACAACATAAGCGAGATGGCCGCAAGTGCTGACAGTATCGCGAAAAATATATGTGAGTTGTGGACAGTCTCTAATGCGTTCATCTCGAAAAAGTGTATCACTGTTGACACAAGCCAGACTATGCCGACCAAGAAGAAAAAGAGTGGATATGCGATCGTATTCGTCCCAAACGCATTTTCATACCCTCGCGGAGAGGCATATTTTATCCCAACAATCACAGCGTATATCAGTGCCAAAAGCACAAATGCACAAGACACTATAATCAATATAATCGTTTCAGAAGCCCCGCGCGTCGGCAACCCAGAAATATTGAATACATTTTGAAGCTCTATATGTCTGAGATACAATCCAACAGCACCGGCAATCAGTGCGATAAACGGTATAATAACGGCAGATTTACGCATATTCACAATCCAATCCAACATATGATATTTTATAACGATGACAAGCAGTAGAGACATTTTACATCAGACATCCTGCACAGTCAATCATATTCAATCGCTTAGTTAATCGTTTCACACGCGTGAAACCATGATAAAGGACAAATCCATGAAGATAATAGCCATTGTTTCAGGGATACTTACGGCATTGGCCATGACCATCGCGATACTGGTATCGCTGCCCACTCCGTACGAGTATTCGCCAGAGGAAGCGTATTCACCCACAGATCCGCCCGCGCTTGAAGCACCGTTGCCGCGCACGGCACGTGCCGACGGCGACGTCATGGTTCGGGTGCTTTTATCCGGTGCGGTTGTTGAAATGTCGATGGAACAATACCTTATCGGGGTGGTCGCGGCGGAGATGCCGGTGTCTTTTGAATTTCACGCACTAAAAGCCCAGGCTGTCGCCGCCAGGACAGACGCGCTGCACAAAATGCATGTTTCGCCGAGAATGCAACACCCAGAAGCGCATGTTTGCGGAGATTTCACGTGCTGTGTCGCGTTTAGCACTGATGAGCGGATGCGTGAAAAATGGGGTGATAATTACAATGAACATGTGTCAAGGATCCACAGTGCCGTCATCGCGACTGACGGTGTTTTCTTAGCCTATAGCGGTGAACCAATCTTGGCGGTGTTCCACGCGTCATCTGCCGGGATGACAGAAACGAGCGGGAATGTGTGGATGGCCGACAAACCGTATCTTCAAAGTGTTGAGAGTCCGGAAACCCAGTATGTGGTGCCGGGATTTGTTTCTGCCATGACTGTCTCGGTATCCGATTTTATTCAGACGGTATCGGGCACGTATCCAAACGCCGTGTTCACAGACGATGAAGAAACGTGGATCACCGATATGATATATACCGAAAGCGGCAGGATTGCACACCTTTCCCTCGGCGGAGTGCAAGTCAGCGGCACTGCGCTGCGGGCGATGTTTGACCTGCGATCAACAGCGGTGTCGATTGCGCTGCTGGATGACGAAGTCGTATTCACAACGCACGGATTCGGCCACGGTGTGGGGATGAGCCAGCACGGCGCGAACATCATGGCGCAAAACGGCAAGACCTATCGGGAGATACTGCTGGCGTATTACACCGGTGTGGAGTTTGTGGAACCTGTTGCTGTCATTCCACAGTCGATACGGAGTTGATTCTGCTAAACATTATATCATACGGCCTGATAGAAATCAAATTCGTGACAGCAGAAAGAAGGCGGCCGATTGGCCGCCTTCTTTCTATTATCATTTACAACGCTGGGACTTGTTCCTGTTTGTCAAAAATCTCGTTATACACCAGCATCGGGAATGTCTTGATGTATTTCGGATTCAGCGTTTCGTCCGGGAATGCCCGGAGCATTGCGGCGCCGCGGGATTCAACGCCTTTTTTGAACTCTGCGTGCGTCAGTATGTAGAGGTCACCGCGTTTGACGCCGCGTAGTACGCGTTCACCGGCGTCGTCCGGAGAGCGGAAGAGCTCTGCGAAAATTGCGAACGGATTGGGTTCGCCGTCTTTCGGTGGCGGCGGCGGTGGGGGAGGTGCTTTCATATCGTCGCCGAGATGCGCCGCCGATACTTCGCGTGAAGATTTGCCGAGATTTGTCTGGAACGCACCGGGGCAGAAGACACTGGCACCGACGTTTGTGCCGACCAGATCCATCGCCAGCGTTTCCATGATCGCCACCACAGCTTGTTTGGTGACGTTGTACAGTCCGCAACCGGGGACAGCAATCAGGCCTGCTTTCGACGATGTGCTGACAATATGCCCGCCCTCACCGTGCTTCAGCATACGTGGCACGATGGTTTGGATGCCGTTCAAAACAGCAGTCAGGTTGACGTCAATCGCGAGATCGGTTTCTTTTTGTGTCACTTCCCACAGCGGACCGCCGGCGCAACCGATACCGGCGTTGTTCACCAGCAGATGGATGTGGCCGAACTTCGCTTCAGCCTCGTCAGCGGCTTTGACGTAGGCTGTGCGATCAGTGACATCGAGCTTCAGGCAAAGCACTGGCCAGTTG
>WQVW01000208.1 GCA_009785655.1 Oscillospiraceae bacterium
CTTTACTAAAGAGGGCACAGACGAGGATTTTTGCAGAGACACCCCCGTCCATCGCCCTCAGCCCTCTTTAGCAAAGAGGGTGCCGACCGCAGTCGGCGGGTGTTTTGACTCCTCGATCGTCCGAGGCGGTCGCCCCTACATGGCTCACCGACTCCGCAGCTCCTCCACCATCCTTGCAATCTCCGGCTTCGCTTCTTCCATCAGCTCTGCCCAGTCGCCGTCGTAGTGATACGCCAGATCATCCCCCGCACGGATGCGGCGGGCGTAAGCGTCGAACATTTCGTAATCCCGCTCATACACGTGAAAACTGTTGGCGCGATGGGTATATGTGCCGACCGGCGCACCCAAAGCATCAGCGATCCGCTTTTGCAGCATGATTAACGCAAACGCATTCATAAACGATGCCTTCGCCGCGTCGTTAGAGCGGAAGATCGCCTTGCAGTGCAGCGCACCGCCACGAATCAGGTATTGAATCAACTGCAAACACGCCGGGGACGCGGATTCAAGGTCGCTCTCATCGCGTATCACGACAACAGCCCGGCGTGAATCCGGGTTGCGCCGCAACTCGTCCATCACCCATGGGATCTGTTTTTCCATGCGCCGGTGATACGTATACTCCCAATGGCCGCGATCCACCTCAAAATCCAGGATGCCGTCCAGCATTTCCTGCCGATACTGCTCCAGCGACTTCGGGTCGCCGATAAACAGTTTGCTGATCATCGGTTCCGCCAACGGCTCCGCAACGGTGAATGTCACAGATGATTCTTTTTGGCGGGTGTTGTAATCCGGGCAGGGCATTTCATCGTGATTTTCGTGCAAGGCCAAAAGCGCATAATGATACGCCTCCGGCAGCGTGCGGCCGATGACTGATAGTTCAAACATTACATTTCCTCCGGTGCGTTGTTTGTGTACGTGTTAAATGAATATTTCAAGCCGCCGGACTCCAGCGTCTCGCCCGGATGTTCCAAAGTCCAGCCGGGGCTGTTGTCAAGGTTTTCAAAAAACGTGTCAGATTCCGGCTGGGCGCCAACCTTTGTGACGTAAACATGCTTGCAAAACGGCAGCAGCAGCTTATAAATGCTGGCTCCGCCGACCACGAATACGTTTTCATCACCGCTGATTTCCTGACGCAACTCGTCAATCGAGTGTACGACGATGGCACCGTCTGCTTTGTAGTCCCGATTTTCTGAAATGATGATATTTTTGCGGTTCGGCAGCGGCTGTGGTGAAAAATCCTCATACGTCCGTCGCCCGGCGATAACGGTACTGCCTTTGGTCATTTGTTTGAAATACTGCCTGTCCTCTGCCAAAACAACTGGCTGAGTTCCGCTGCAGCCGATCCCCCAGTCATTGTATACAGCAACGATCGCGTCCATATTGTGCGCCCCTTTCTTTGGTGTGCTTGCTGTCTGCAGCCACCCCGGCGGCTGCGCCACCACCCCTCTACGGGAGGGGTATTTTTGGATGGGTTCTATTCTTCACCGCCCAGGCTATTGTGCGTTGACATCCGCGAGTACATCTAATATTTGCTCGTTTGTGGCGATACAATGTTCACCCTCTTCATCGTGCCAATATATCAATGTCGGGAGTTCCTGAGTACTTGCCGTTTCGGATATCAGCCTCGCGGTATCTATCAGGCTATGGAAATCTGTCAGAATGATACGTTCGTTCTCCATGGCAGCAGTGTATTCCTCTTTCTTCCGTGCCAATTCTCTTCTTTCTGATACTTGGGTAATCTTTTGTAACCCGCTTGCGTTATCGAGCCGTGCGGCAGACTCATCGATTTCGCTTTTCATTTTTTCAGACTTGCTTAACAGTTTATCCCACAAGGTGATATTATTTTTCAGTAACTCTGCAAAACTCTCCGAAGAATGTTGGACGCATTGTGGGTTCTCTTGAATATCAACACACGTCCGTAGATATTTGACGCGCAAATTTAAAAACGATGCCAGCACAGTACAGTAAGTATCAAAATTAGCAAAATCATTCGTGGCTGAGTTGCTGGTTTCAGAGTTCTCCAGCATTTCATATCTCCGCGACAATATCATGGCGTCCCGCTCTGTCAACGCCAGCCGGATAAGCATATCCGTGGAAAAACGCCCTGCTTGTCCGTACTGAAAATAGATTTCATCGACAGTGTGGACGGCCGCGAACAACTCCGCGACTTTTGTGACCTCCTGCCGTGCCAGCATTTTATCTATCGATGCTTTTATCGCGTCAAGCTTCTTATCCATCGCGCCGAGCTGGTGCAGTATGGCGACAGTAGATAATACGTTCATTGCCATCAGCGGAGCGACAACGGGGAGAGAGCTCGCAACAGGGATAAATGGGGCATGCCTTATTATTCCTTGCGAACCTATCACGGCGGTACTAATGCCTGATCCAATTTTCATTAGCGTGGATGGATTCGCGGTTGCCATAAATAATGTTTGGGACACAGCGGCAGATGCTGTCGTTCCCGCCACACCGCCGGCCAGCATTAATGACCTCAGAATCTTGGGTGAAACGCCCATTTGGTCTTTGACAAACTTCCCGGTCGAGAAATATTCCGTGTTTAGCTTGTCGAGTATTCGTTTTTGGACTTCTCCAGTAAATTCAGAGATAGCTAACTCCATGATAAACGTTCCTTTTCACGCATTTACTATGCACGCATATGTTACTTCAATATCACAATCGTAATCCCGTTATTGTGCCGTTCCAGATCACTGTCGCGGCGCAGTTGGTCGCAGTATTGGAAAGCTTTCAGTGTCGCGTCGTCGAAGATTGAGAACTTTTCCCCGGGGATATAGTCGCGGATAAGGCCGCGCTGTTTCTGGTTTTCAAGATACCGCCGTGCCTCTGTCCGGATTTTCCCGCCGGAACCTGTCGAGCCAAATCCGTGTATGATCTTCACAGCGGAAATGCCGGACGCAACACCGTTTCTGATGTTGAAAGTGATCCGTTTGATCGCGGCATCCACCGTCGGCAAATCGTATTTAATATTGACTTCTTTTAACGCCCCGCTCATGCTCCACCTCCGCGTCAATCGCCGA
>WQVW01000209.1 GCA_009785655.1 Oscillospiraceae bacterium
CCGGTGCAAGATCAACCAGCGGCAGGCGTGTTTCACCCACATCCATGCCCATCAGGTTTAGTGCGGCTTTTACTGGAATTGGATTGACTTCAATAAACAGCTTGCTGATGAGGTCAAGATACTTCAGTTGCAATCCGGCGGCGGTTTTAAAGTCACCGTCCAGACAGGCTTGCGTCATATTCGTGACGACGTTGGGAGCCACATTCGCCAGCACGGAGATCACGCCTTTCGCGCCGATTGACATCATCGAGACAACATCTTCATCATTCCCGCTCCAGACATACAAATCATCCCCGCAGGCGGCGAGGGTAGAGGCAATCAGCGAGAAATTGCCCGAAGCTTCTTTCACGCCGTTGATGTTCGGGTGTTTTGAGAGTGCTTTGTATGTATCCGTCTCGAACGACATGCCGGTGCGCGCAGGAACGTTGTACAGGATAATCGGTGTACTGACTCTGTCGGCAATGAAGGTGTAGTGCTTAACAAGTCCGCGCTGGGTGGTCTTGTTATAGTAAGGCGTGGCCATCAAAAGCGCATCCGCCCCTGATTTTTCTGCCTCTTGCGACAGGAACAGTGCCGCCATTGTGTCATTGCTGCCGGCACCGGCGATCACTTTAACGCGGCCATTTACGTGTTTGACGCAGTATTCTACGGTTGCGCAATGCTCTTCTAAAGACTGGGTGGAAGCCTCTCCGGTAGTTCCGCAGATTGTGATTGCGGCGGTGCCGCCGGCTATTTGGAAATCAATCAGCTCGCCAAGTTTTTTGTAATCGACTTTCCCATTGCGGAAAGGCGTGACGATGGCGACTGACGAACCTGTAAAAACGGGGGTTTTCATGGTTTGAACATCCTTTCGTTATAACGCATGTGCGTGGGCGGTATTTGGCTGCGGGCGATTGATGGTTGCCCCTACGAAATATATCCCTCTGCACAGAGCAGTTCCGCTAACAGCACCGCGCCTCCGGCGGCACCGCGCAGAGTATTGTGACTTAATGCGATGAACTTGTAATCGTATTGCGTATCGGGACGCAGACGGCCGACAGATATTGCCATGCCATTTTCCAGCATACGGTCAAGCTTCGTCTGCGGGCGATTCTCTTCTTCAAAGTAATGTAAAAACTGCTTCGGTGCGGACGGCAGGTCAAGTTCCTGCGCCCGGCCTTTGAAATCCTGCCAGATTGACTTAATTTCTTCCATGCTTGGCGGATTTTCAAATGATGCGAACACAGCACCCATATGTCCGTCAGACGCGGCAACACGGATACACTGCGTCGTAATTGCGGGCAGATTCGCGGGAACAATCTCAGAAGAAGTAAGCTTGCCCCAGATTTTCAGCGGCTCTTTTTCAGACTTCTCTTCCTCACCGCCGATGTAGGGGATTACGTTGTCAACCATCTCCGGCCAGGTATCGAATGTCCTGCCCGCCCCGGAAATTGCTTGATATGTGCAGACAAGGACATTTTTAAGGCCGAATCTGTCTTTCAACGGATGAAGCACAGGGACATAGCTTTGGATAGAGCAGTTTGACTTAACGGCGATAAATCCACGGCGAGTCCCCAGCCGTTTTCGCTGAGCCTCGATTACCGCGATATGTTCAGGATTCACCTCCGGTATGACCATTGGGACATCCGCCGTCCAACGGTGAGCGGAGTTGTTTGAAACGACGGGACATTCCGCCTTGGCATATGCTTCTTCTAACGCTTTGATCTCCTCTTTTTTCATATCAACGGCGGAGAAGACGAAATCCACAGCATCGGCGATGGCGGCAATGTCTGTCTCGGCAGAGAAAACGACGAGGTTTTTGGCCGATTCCGGTACCGGAGTCTCCATCATCCAGCGACCCGCGACAGCGTCCCCATAAGTCATCCCGGCGGAACGTGTGCTGGCGGCAACCGCTGTCAATTCAAACCAAGGATGGTCGTCAATAAGCGAGACAAAACGCTGACCAACCATGCCCGTGGCGCCGATGACGCCTACTCTATACCTTTTCATCTTTACAAGACCTCCGTAACCTTATAATATTCAAAAAACAAAATTTAGCGTCTGTGCCAATTTTGCTAAAATCAAGTGTTGATTCCCCACAATAGGTGCGTTTTCATCAAAAAGATAAAAAAAGTTACAAAAAATTAATCAGCAGGCTAGTCAACCGGCTGATTTTGTTATATAATGTTATCGCCAAAGCGCGGATATGACAATAAACTACATTTCAAAAGCAGACAGCGCTCCAACCCTTTGCGGGGCGGCAGTCTTATGGATATTATCCGAAAAGACCAGAGTCAACGCCCCGAACAGCGTGGACTCTTCGGCGGTCTGTCCCTCTCACAGCGGGTTATAAGACGTATCGGAATCTTCACCGCTGTTACTAATAACAGATCGCACCTCTGAGCTTTTATGTTATATCCCAATATTTAACCACATTTGCGTTTGTTTGTCAATAATCTATATACAACGAAGGAGTTAGCGAATAGTGAATAAAACAGCAAGACGGATAGCAGCCGCTATGATGGCACTGTGTGTAGGCTTTGTCTCTCTGGTATTTGTGCCGCCGCAAGCAGTGTATGCCAATCAGGCGGCATTTACGCCGCCCACCACCACAATACGGGTTGGACTCGCTTTTGGCACGAATGCGGTGGCATCAGCGAATCTTCAAAATGCTGACGGTATGGGACGTGGCTTTTATTTCGGTTTTTTCGAGGACAGAGACTTTGTGCCGATAGGCGCATATACGAATGCCACAGCAATATCCATGATGATGGACAGAAACATGACCTGGAACGCTACAGACAGAGAGTATCGTGAAGGTACAAGCGGCGCGATTGTCGTCGGCGCGTTCCACATTCAGTTGGATACGCCATTTGCTACATATGCGGAGGCCAGAACCGAGGCAAACGCGCGTTCACAACAGCACGCGCCGTCATTTGTCAAGTATTATCATGGACGGTTTTACGTCTGCGTCGGCAATTACACAACAAGGGACGCGGCAGAGACAGCGCAGTCGTCGATGAACCTTACAG
>WQVW01000210.1 GCA_009785655.1 Oscillospiraceae bacterium
GCAGAGCTGGCTGAGCAGCAGCGCAATAAGATCGCCAGCGCACGGTTTGTGGCTAATCCCGGCTGTCACGCTACCGGGTTCATCGCGATGGTCTATCCGCTTGTTGAATCCGGAGTTCTGCCGCGTGACTATCCGCTCACCTGTTTTTCACTGACAGGGTATTCCGGCGGCGGGAAAAAGATGATTCACGCATACGAAGCGGAAAAAACGCTGGATATGTTCTCCTCCAGACTGTACGGGCTGGATTTAAACCACAAGCATTTATCGGAGATGGTGTATATGACCGGGCTTACCCGCAAACCTGTCTTTTGCCCGGTGGTGGATGACTATTACTGCGGCCTCTCGATTACAATATCACTGCATAACGGGTTGCTGAATGGCACCCCCTCAGCTGAACAGATACGTCGGGTATTGACAGACCACTATCAAAGCGAAAAGTTCGTCAACGTCGCGCCGGAACTCGGTTCCGGAATGCTCCACAGCAATTGGGGCGCGGGCGGGGACGAGATGGGGATCACAGTCAGCGGTCACGAGGATCAGACAATTGTGACAGCAAGGTTCGATAACTTGGGCAAGGGCGCATCCGGCGCGGCAGTGCAGAATATGGATATTATGCTGGGGTTATTGTAGGCCATCCCCTTCGCGCACGAAGGGGAAAGGGGGATGACCCCATTAATTCAAGTAAAGGGATTGATTAACATGACATATATACAAGGCGGCGTCTGCGCCGCACAGGGATTTCGGGCGTCCGGCATTCATGTCGGCGTGAAGACCAATAATACAGATAAAAAAGATTTGGCACTGATTATCGCCGATCATCTCTGCAACGCGGCGGCTGTCTATACGAAAAACGTTGTCCAGGCGGCACCGATTCTGGTAACGAAGGATCATCTGAAAAACGGCAAAGCGCGCGCTGTTTTGGTCAATAGCGGCAACGCCAACGCCTGTGCGCCGCAGGGCGTTGAAAATGCAAACAAATCCTGCGCGGTGTTGGCGGCAACGCTTGGAATTGACCCCGCTGACATCATTGTCGCATCCACTGGAGTCATCGGGCAAAAGCTGCCGGTACAGGTCATCGTCGATGGGATTCCGCAGCTTGTGCAAAATCTGTCGTATACCGGGTCGCAAAACGCAGCTTCAGCGATTATGACAACCGATCTCGCGATGAAGGAGCTGGCTGTGGAGTTCGAGCTAAATGGCAAATCTGTCCGGATTGGCGGCATCGCAAAAGGCAGCGGCATGATTCACCCAAACATGGGCACCATGCTGGCGTTCCTGACAACTGATTGCGCCATCAGTCCAGATATGATGCAACAAGCACTGATTCACGCGACGAACGTAAGTTTCAACCGCGTGTCGGTTGATGGGGATACATCTACTAACGATATGCTTTCACTGATGGCCTCCGGCATGGCGGGCAATGGTGAGATCGTCTCCGACGGTGTGGATTATCAGATTTTCCTAGCGGCATTGTGTGATATTTGCAAGGAATTTGCCAAAATGATCGCCGCCGACGGTGAGGGCGCACAGCACCTGATCACTTGCATTGTACGCGGCGCAAAAACAGAGGCGGAAGCGGAAGCACTGTCGAAATCCGTCATTTCATCTACGTTGACCAAAGCCGCCGTATTTGGCGCGGATGCCAATTGGGGGCGGGTAATCTGTGCGATGGGCTATTCCGGCGTTGCGTTTGATCCGGAAGGCGTTGCCATCACATTTGAATCTGCCGCCGGAAAGCTGATGGTCTGTGCGCATGGCCGCGGGCTGAGTTTTGATGAGGATTTGGCGAAAAAGATTCTGCAAGAACATGACGTGACGATTGATATCATGATGGACGCGGGCAAGGCCGAATGCACCTGCTGGGGCTGTGATATCACGTACGAGTATATTAAGATTAACGGGGATTACAGGACGTAGGGGGAATTGAAAATGAACAACAACCAAGAACGCGCGAAAACCCTGGTAGAGGCGTTGCCCTATATCCAGAAATTCGCCGGGAAAGTGATCGTCATCAAATACGGCGGCAACGCAATGATAAGCTCCGATCTTTTTGACGCAGTGATTGAGGATATCATACTGCTGCAACTGGTCGGAATCCGAGTGGTATTGGTTCACGGCGGCGGGCCGGAGATAACCGATATGCTTGACAAACTCGGCATAGAGTCGCGCTTTGTCAACGGATTGCGGTATACCGACCGAGAGACGATGGACGTTGTACAAAGCGTACTCTGCGGAAAAGTAAATAAAGACTTGGTGGCGACAATCGTCCGCAAAGGCGGGGACGCCATCGGAGTCTGCGGGCTTGACGGAAAGCTGTTCGAGGCACAGCGAATGGACAAAGGCGATGGACTTGATTATGGCTATGTCGGTGATATCACCGGCGTCAATCCAGAGGTCGTCCTGCAGGCTATCACCCACGGCAGTATCCCGGTGGTAGCGACGGTGGCATTCGGCGTGGATGACGACACGCCATACAACGTCAACGCCGATACGGCGGCGGCGAAACTCGCAATATCCTTGGGCGCGGAGAAGCTGATTCTGCTGACAAATACCAGGGGGGTTTTGCGCGTCGCGGACGATGAATCCACACTGATTCCACGGATTAAAGTCCTAGAGATTGACGGGCTGAAATCCTTGAACATCGTCGCTGGCGGCATGATTCCGAAAGTTGAGTGCTGCGCCGACGCAATCAAAGGCGGCGTGGGGCGGACACATATATTAGACGGACGAATCCCGCACTCGATCCTTATAGAAATGCTGACCGACGAGGGCGCAGGGACGATGATTTATTAGAAGGACATCCCCCTTCCCCCTTCGTGCGCGAAGGGGGAAGGGGGACGAAAGACGAAAAGAGGTGCTGCCTTTTGGATGAGATTACATATGTGAACACTATATCGGTAAAAGACTACAACATGCTTCGCGAATCTGTTGGGTGGAATGCGTTCAAGGAAAACAGGGCGC
>WQVW01000211.1 GCA_009785655.1 Oscillospiraceae bacterium
CCGCCAAAGCTCAATGGGGGTGTTTAACGCCCGTGTTGAGGAGTATTTTTCCGGGCAGGTAGAAATCAAAACCTTTACACTGGAAGCAGAAGCGCGGCAGAAAACCGGCGAAGCGATTGACGACTTGTATAGAGACGACAGAAAAGCGCAGTTTATCATGTATGTCATTATGCCGATTATCCGGCTGTTCAATCATATCGGATATGTCATCATCGCAGGTTTAGGCGCAGCGTTCGTGATACAAGGCAGGATTAATATTGGGCAGATCATGAGCTTTTTCCAATACGTGCAAATGTCACAAGAACCATTGACAGAGGCGGCCTATATACTCAACTCTCTGCAATCTGCCATCGCTTCGGCAGAGCGGGTGTTTGAGTTCTTAGATGAAGCGGAAGAGGTGCCAGACAAAGACCCGGCAGAGAATCTGGAAAATCCCCAAGGCAATATCAGTTTTGAAAACGTCCAGTTCGGATACGGCGATGATCTACTGATGAACGGGGTGAACTTTAATGTCAAGGCCGGGCAGAAAGTAGCGATCGTCGGCCCGACAGGCGCAGGGAAAACGACACTTGTCAATCTGCTGATGCGCTTCTATGAAGTGCGTGGCGGCGCGATAAAGATAGACGGCGTTGATATCCGTGACTTTGAGCGGCAGTATCTGCGGTCACTGTTCGGAATGGTTTTGCAGGAATCCTGGATATTTGACGGCACCGTCCGTGAGAATATCGCGTACGGACGACATGGGGATAATGAGGCCACAGAAGATGAGATTGTAAATGCCGCGAAAATGGCGAGGGCCGACTATTTTATCCGCACACTGCCGCAAGGGTATGATACCGTGATGAACGATGAGACCGCCAACCTTTCGCATGGAGAGAAGCAGCTTCTATGTATCGCCAGAGCCATCTTGGCTGATCCGTACTTCTTGCTGTTGGATGAGGCAACCTCCAGCGTGGATACGCGGACGGAAGCCCATGTCCAGAAGGCGATGGAAACGCTGATGCAGGGTCGCACCAGCTTTATCGTTGCCCACCGCCTGTCGACGATCAAGAACGCTGACACCATTTTAGTTATGGATAATGGCAATATTGTGGAGACGGGCAGTCACGAAGAGCTGTTGCAAAAGGGCGGTATGTACAGTGAAATCTATAACAGCCAGTTTGCATTTTCACAGTAAAAACTTTACAAGATCCAGGTATTATGATAAATTGTACTGGCTATTTTGAAAATGAACGCTTCTAAAATTAAAGAAAGCAGGAGTGAATATGTTTAAAAATCTTCAACAGGCAAAGGATTTTTGCAGCGAGAATGATATCAAGATGATCGACTTCATGATGGTAGATTTGGACGGACGCTGGCGGCACCTGACTGTTCCGGCAGCCAGATTGACGGAGCATACGATGGAACATGGGATTGGTTTCGATGGCTCTAACTACGGTTTTGCCCCGGTGGAAAAAAGTGACATGATATTTATCCCGGATTTATCCAGCGCGTATGTGGACGAATTTGCGGAAGTCCCGACACTGGCGATGATTGGCGACGTATTTGTCATCGACCTGCCGAAGAACCGCCGGTTTGACCAAGATCCGCGCAACGTGGCGTATCACGCGCAGGAATATATGAAAGAGCTGGGCATCGCGGATGAAATGCGCATCGGCCCGGAGTTTGAGTTCCATGTATTCGATCACATCAGCTACGAGGTGTCGCCCAACAGGTCATCCTATGAAATAGATACAGAACAGGCTGAATGGAACTCCGGCAGTGGGTTTCAGAACCTTGGCTATCAAATGCGGAAAAAAGGCGGCTATCATATGGCACCGCCGCTGGATAGATTGAGCGGATTCCGTTCACGCGTGACCATGTTGATGGAAGCACAAGGGATCATGGTTAAATACCATCACCATGAAGTCGGCGGCCCGGGTCAGGTTGAGATTGAGGTGGAATTCGGTTCTATGCTGGAGATGGCCGACAAAACCATGATGACGAAGTATCTGATCAAAAACGCCGCAGTGGTGGAGAATAAGACCGCGACGTTCATGCCCAAGCCCATTTATGAGGAAGCGGGCAACGGAATGCATGTGCATATGCACCTGTTTAAAGACGGCAAACCGCTTTTCTACGACGAAAAGAATTACGCGCACTTGAGTGATACCGCCCTGTATTTTATCGGCGGGTTGCTGACGCATGTAAAAGCGTTGTGTGCGTTTACGAATCCCAGCACCAATTCGTACAAGCGACTCACCCCGGGTTATGAAGCCCCTGTGACGATTGGCTACGCCACGTCAAACCGCAGCAGCGTCATCCGTATTCCGGCGTATGCGAAAGCCCCGGAAGATAAGCGCTTTGAGCTCCGCTCACCGGATGGAACATGCAACCCGTATTACGCATATGCCGCAATTCTTATGGCGGGACTGGATGGAATCCGGAATAAAATCGACCCGGAAAAAGCCGGATTCGGGCCTTATGACTTTAATCTGTACAATCTGTCGGCGGAAGAGCAGAAGAACATAAAGCAATTGCCCCGCACATTGGATGAGGCGTTGGACGCACTGGAAGCGGACAGCGAATTCCTCACCGCAGGCGGCGTGTTTCCGCAGCGGTTGATTGAAATCTGGATCAAAAACAGACGCGCCGAAGCCGCGAGGTACAATCAATTGCCGCATCCTGTGGAGTTTGAGTTGTATTACGACCTGTAAACATACGGCATGAGACGAAAGAACCGTGAAGCAATATGCGCTTCACGGTTCTTTCTGATTATGTTTCACGCGTTGTAATCGTAACGCTGACCGTATCACCGGGCTGCTTGCCGATTTTTGCACGAATTTCTTTAAGCACACCTATGACATAGCACACCGATCCATCATCGTTTTTCACGCCCATGTTGACAATGCTGCCGTCATACGGCTCACCATCGAAAGCGGCGTGGACTTTCA
>WQVW01000212.1 GCA_009785655.1 Oscillospiraceae bacterium
AACGCCGGATATAGGCACTATACGAAGGAGAAACAACATGTTTGTAGACAAAGCCTCAATAACAGTCAAAGCGGGTAAGGGCGGCAATGGCGCGGTGGCCTTTCATCGGGAGAAATATGTGGCCGCCGGTGGACCTTCCGGCGGTGACGGCGGCAGGGGCGGCAATATTGTGTTAAAGACGGATACAAACATGTCCACGCTGATGGATTTCCGTTATAAGCGCAAATATGCCGCTGAAAACGGCGCGGATGGATCGGCGAAAACCCGTACAGGCCGGGATGGGCAGGATCTTGTGATCAAAGTCCCGAACGGCACGATTGTGCGCGAGAAAGAGAGCGGGGCGATTATCATCGACATGTCCGGGCTGGAGAGTTTCATACTCGCCAAAGGAGGCTCCGGCGGCAGGGGGAACAAGCATTTCGCAACGCCGACGCGTCAGGCTCCGCGATTTGCCAAGGCGGGATTGGCAGGGCAGAACCTGGAGGTTGTGCTGGAGCTGAAGCTGCTGGCTGATGTCGGCCTCGTCGGATTCCCGAATGTCGGGAAATCGACGCTGCTTTCGGTTGTGTCGAAAGCGCACCCCAAGATTGCGGACTATCATTTTACGACGCTTTATCCAAATCTCGGCGTCGTGTATGTTGACGAAGGCGCGTCGTTCGTCATGGCGGATATTCCGGGAATCATTGAAGGCGCGTCTGACGGTGCGGGGCTGGGGCATGATTTTCTGCGGCATATTGATCGTTGCCGCCTGATTGTCCATGTGGTCGATATTTCCGGCATTGAGGGACGTGATCCGGTGGCGGATTTTGAAACGATCAATGACGAATTGCAAAAATTCAACCCGGAACTGGCCTCCCGCCCGCAGATTGTCGCGGCTAATAAATGCGACATTGTCACCGACGACGCGGAGGCGGAGCGTTTTCGGGAATATGTCGAGAGCCGGGGGTATAAGTTGTTTATGATATCGGCCGCCGCCAACACCGGGGTGAAAGAGCTTGTAAACGCTGTGGCGGCAGAGCTTGTGAAACTCCCGCCGGTGACGGTGTTTGAGCCGGAGTATGTACCGCAAGAGAAGCTCACAGGCACGCCGGAAGACCTTGTGATTCAAGCATACGACGATATCTGGACAATCGAGGGCGAGTGGATGGAACGCCTTGTGCAAAACGTGAATTTCTCCGACCATGAGTCGATGATGTTCTTCGATAGAACGCTGCGCAACAGCGGCGTATACCAACGCCTGGAGGACATGGGGATTGCCGAGGGGGACACGGTGAGTATTTATAATTTGGATTTTGAGTATACGAGGTAGGGCATCCCCCTTCCCCCTTCGTGTGCGAAGGGGGGCTTAGGACGAAGGACGGGGACTGGTCATACGTTTTCCCGCCCTCTTTAGTAAAGAGGGTGGCTCCGCAGAGCCGGGTGTTTTGTTTATACGCAAAAATTTCTATTTTATACAGGAGTTGTGCTCATGAATAAATCATCAATCAGACTTGACGGAAAAAAGATTTTAATAACCGGCGTGAGCCGCTCCATGGGTATCGGTGCCACGCTTGCCAGGCGATTTGCGGAAGCAGGCGCAACTGTTGCCGTTCATGGGTTTTCGGGCTATGACATGACGGTAGGTGTTAAAAATTCTGCCATGCCAAACGGTACAGAAAATGTGACAAAGCAGTTGACAGAGAGTGGTTTGAATGTTGTTGCGGTTACGCCATCAGACTTTGCCGAATCAGGTACAGCGGAAAAAGTCGTTGGAGAAGCCGCACAAAAACTAGGTAGGCTTGACGGCTTGATTTTGAATCATTGTTATGGGACATATTTAGAAATAGGCGAGTGGACAGAAGAAAATTTAGACCCGCATTTTTCTGTCAACATTCGTGCCTGTATGCTGATGATTCAAGCATTTGCAAAGCAAGTTGATACAGCTAATGAAAATGCAATAACACTTTTTACAAGCGGTCAGAATGACGGTCCGATGACAAATGAAATCCCATATTGCGTGTCAAAAGCAGCAATTAGCAACCTGTGCCGTCAAGCATCGGCTTTATTAGGAGATAGAAATATTAGGGTCAATTGCATAAACCCCGGGCCGAATGATACGGGTTATTATTCTGGCGATACAAGCCGTTGGTGTACGCCGAACGATGCCGCAGATTTGGCGTTGTTTTTACACAGCAGTAATGCAAAGTGCATTACAGGGCAGATTATTGCAAGTGATAAAGGGGAAGGGTTTGGCGGCAGTTTTGTATTATAAGCATTTTCTACATAGCCCCGCAATAAAAAAGATAAGTTGAAATTAATCCCCAAAAGGTGTATTATACCTATTATGATTTCTGAAAAAATGACAAAACTCTCACAAAACAACAGCGTAATCCGCGCGATGTTTGAAGAAGGTACGAGATTAGCGGAACAATTTGGGCGTGAAAACGTCTATGACTTTAGTATCGGCAATCCAAACTTTCCCGCGCCGGAGGCTGTGAGGCAGGCGATCATAGATATCGCGGCTGCCGAAGACCCAGTCAGGCTGCATGGATACATGAACAACGCGGGCTTCCCGGAAGTGCGGCGCGCCATTGCCGATTCTTTGAACCTGAGATTTAAAACGGTATTTAATGAGAATAATATCATCATGTCAACAGGTGCCGCCGGCGCATTGAACGTTGTGTTTAAGACACTGTTGAATCCGGGTGACGAGGTCATCGCGATCGCCCCGTATTTTGTTGAGTACGGCAATTATGTGAGCAATTACGACGGGGAATTGGTCGCAGTCCCGGCAAATACGCGTGATTTTCAGCCTGATATTGAGCTTTTGCGCAACGCGATCACGCCGCGCACGAAGGCGGTTATATTAAACTCGCCGAATAACCCGACTGGGGTTATATACTCGGCAGAGACAATCAAGCAA
>WQVW01000213.1 GCA_009785655.1 Oscillospiraceae bacterium
GAAACGGCAATCGGTTCCATCAGTGACGCGAGGAACGGCGAGAGCCACACGGTAATGCCGGATACATCAAATATATGTATAAAGCTCAATATCGCGCCGAAGAACGCCACGGTATCCCAGTTGATGCCGGATGATATGTCCTTGGCCGACAGCACACCTAGGATCAAAAGCAGAATAAACGCGGCCAAAATCGCTTGATTCGTTGTAAATGGAAGGAAGGTCTGCAGTATCAGCGAAACGAATATGAAAACCAGCGCAACAAGACAGCCTTTTTCCGCTTTGCTCATGGAGCCTAATTCATCGTACATTTTTGAAAGCTGATCCTTTGTAATCGCCAGCGGCTGCTCCGGTTTCAGCACAAAATAAAGGGCAATAATAAATACTACGCTGAACAGCAGCCACGGTGCCATCACTCTAAACCACATCTGTTCTGTGGCCGTTGCCCGCATCGCCCCCTCCGGCAAGAACGCAGAAAACACCGGGCCGAACAACGACCCGTGCATCCATGCTATAGACGGGAAAATATTCAGCAGCCACGCGGAAATGACGATCAACGACCGGCCGCGGCTTCCTTTTTCCAATCGGCAAGCATCGGCTACGCTGACGGCAATGGGTGTTGCAATCAGGAATCTGACAGTCGCTGACGGGGTAATCAGCGCAAATAATACGCTGACAACAAACCATCCGAAAAGTATTTTCACGTAAGTGAGATTCAATCGCTTGAAGAATGCGTACACCATGCGCTTGCCAAGACCAGTTTTCATCAATGCCGCACCGATAAACATTGCCGGAATCAACAGCCAAAGCGCGGGACTTGCAAATCCGCCGGCCAGATCAGGCATCGGCAAACCGGCAAACGTGCCGCCGAGAAACACTATCGCGGCACCGATAATAAACGTGCCGCCTGCCGGGCGGAATATCCACGTGGCCAACGCCGCTATCACCGTACCCAGCATGATGCTGCCCGTTGAATCTAGCCCGTCAAACGGCTGAAATATGGCAACTGCCAGTCCGGCTATTATACAAATGAGTGTCATGCACAGCTTATTCAATCCACCCCGAGCCATTTCTTTTTTCATACGATTTTCTCTCGTCCTTCTTTATCTTCATCGCCTTAAAACACATTGAGAAATTATACCTCTTACAGACCGGATAAGTCAATACGCCTGTTCGGCAACGATTTGACTGAGACTTTCAAAAAGATATTGTTTTTTTTTCGCAAATGTTATACAATAATAGATATTCTAGCTTACGTGAATAACAAATGAAAGGAGTTCTTCAAATGGGTGACCAAAAAACACTGATTAGACTCATATGTATTAGTATTGCACTCGTTTCCGCTGTTGTGGCATTTATCGTCTTCAAAGCACAGATTTTCGGTTTCTTAGGTGAACTGAAAGAAAGAATTGATGACAAAAGATGTCTCCGCCGCGGCGAATACACTGATTTCGCTGATATGTAGTCCGATAAAACAATCTGATGCCATCAGGCATCAGATTGTTTTTCTTTCCACGAAAAAGCAGAAAAACAAGCCTTTTATAGTTCGTTTTTAAGTTCTGTTGACTCTATTTCGGGTCTTTGTGATCTCTTTTGTCGGTCTTTTCTCTTCTTTTCGGATTCTTTAGACCTTATTATTTGCTTGAAATTTGGATTTTTTATATGATATTAAGCTATACGATAAAGGAAACAGACCGAGGCCGGACTGTTTTTTCAATTTTGCGCAACGAGCTTCATATTTCAGCGGCACTTGTACGCCGGATGAAAACCGCAAATGCGATACGTATTTGCGGTATCCCTGTTTATACAAATCACATTGTCACCCCGGGCGAGACGGTGACAGCAGATATCAACGCCGCTGAACCGCAGTGCGACAACCTGCCGGAAGACGGGGAACTGGACATTTTGTTTGAAAATGCCGGATTGATTGCGGTCAATAAACCAGCGGGAATTATTGTGCACCCATCGCGGGCAAAAAACACCGGAACGCTGTCAAACTTTGTCGCGGGATTCCTTCTCAAGTCAGGCAATGATCCATCATGCCACTCAGTAAATAGACTTGACAGAGACACAACAGGCGTTACGCTGTTTGCGAAAAACAGCCATATGAAAGCGCGCACGGCCGCTGCGCTCAACGATAAATCAACGGTGAAAGAATACACCGCCCTTGTATATGGCCACTTCCCGGATCAGGGAGTGATTGATCTCCCTATTCGCCGCCTTGCGGAGGGCGATATGTTCCGCGCCGTATTGCCTGACGGGCAGAGAGCCGTCACACATTATAAAATACTCCGTGTCTTCAGCGGAGCGTTCACGTTCTCGCTTGTGCAATTCCGGCTTGAAACCGGCCGTACTCATCAAATCCGCGTACACTGTCTGCATTTGGGTCATCCTGTGTTGGGTGACAGACTCTATAATACAGATGCATCCCGTGACATAAGCCACGCGCTTGGCATCACGTCTCAGGCACTGCACGCATATAAACTTGGATTTACAGAGCCGCTGTCCGGTGAATTTATTGAACTTACAGCCCCATATCCCGACGTTTTCAACCATATTCTCGATCGATTTTAGACAAACCAGCGCTAAATGTGTTGACATATCTGCAAAGCAGTTGTATAATGTTTTTCGATTCTCTGTAAGCAAAGTTTGAATCCGCTTCCATAGCTCAGGAGGCAGAGCGCATCCTTGGTAAGGATGAGGTCGGCAGTTCGAATCTGCCTGGAAGCTCCAATCAAAAGACTCGTAGCCAATGGGGTTACGAGTCTTTACTATTTATGAAAAAGACAACCGCGGGATTATTTTGCTCACGCAATTCCCTTCCGTTTCACAAACGCTATGCCGCTAAATATCGTGAACAC
>WQVW01000214.1 GCA_009785655.1 Oscillospiraceae bacterium
AAAATGCGCGTTTATTACGTTTAAAAATTCATAGCATGGGGACATCCCCCTTCCCCCTTCGTGCGCGAAGGGGGCTTTGGACGAAAGACGGGAGTATTGAAATGAGGCATAAGCACCTTGCCAGAGAATTGCGTTCACAATCAACAAAGGAAGAAAATAAGCTTTGGTATGATTTCCTGTCTAGATATCCTGTCCGTTTTCTCCGCCAACGCCCCATAGGACGATATATTGCGGATTTTTATTGTCCATCGTGCAAGTTAGTTATTGAAATAGACGGGAAGCAGCATGAGCAGGAAAACGCGATAGAGTATGACCGTATACGAACCGAATTTTTCAACGCGATGGGTATTTCAGTCGTGCGCTTTACAAATGACGACATAAACACCCGCTTTAACCACGTCTGCGAAACAATAAAAACCCACATCCCTCGTCTCTCGTCCTGAGCCCCCTTCGCGCATGAAGGGGGAAGGGGGATGCCCTTAACACCATAAACTAAAACCGGAGGCTCAACATGTTCAACCTAACCGAAATCCTGCAAACAAACGATATGATCGACCAACAGCATCTTGATATCCGCACGATAACAATGGGGATATCGCTGCTGGATTGCGCCCACAGCGATATCAATACGGCCTGCCGCAAGATTTACGACAAGATTACACGTCTTGCAGAGAATCTTGTGAGTACAGGTGATGAAATAGGGCATGAATTCGGCATACCGATAGTCAATAAGCGCATATCGGTGACACCGATTGCCCTGATCGCCGGCAGCTGCGATGCCGAGGATTACACGCCATTCGCCGAAGCGTTGGATAACGCCGCGCGGGAAACGGGCGTTAACTTCATTGGCGGATTTTCAGCGCTGGTTCATAAGGGATTCACTGTCGGTGACCGGCGGCTGATTGAGTCGATCCCCCGCGCCTTGAGCGCGACTGAGCGTGTATGCTCCAGCGTGAATGTCGCCACCACAAAGGCCGGGATCAACATGGATGCCGTCGGCCTGATGGGTCAGACAATCAAAAGCGCGGCGGAGATGTCAGGGGACGGATTCGCTTGTGCAAAACTTGTTGTGTTCGCCAACGCGGTTGAGGATAATCCGTTTATGGCGGGTGCATTCCACGGCGTGGGTGAGCCGGAGTGTGTTATCAACGTCGGCGTATCCGGCCCCGGTGTTGTGGCTCATGCACTGCGGTCAATCAAAAACGAACCGTTTGACGTCGTGGCGGAGACGATTAAGAAAACCGCGTTCCGTATTACGCGGATGGGTCAGCTCGTGGCTCAGGAGGCTTCCCGGCGACTGAATGTGCCGTTCGGGATTGTGGACTTATCCCTCGCCCCGACGCCTGCCGTGGGCGACAGCGTGGCTGATATTTTGGAGGAAATGGGCCTCAGCTGTGCCGGAACTCACGGAACAACGGCGGCACTGGCGCTCTTGAACGACGCGGTGAAAAAAGGCGGAATCATGGCTTCATCCCATGTCGGCGGATTATCCGGCGCATTTATCCCGGTATCGGAAGACGCGGGGATGATCGCCGCTGCCGAAAACGGCGTCCTGACGCTGTCGAAACTCGAAGCAATGACATGTGTGTGCTCTGTCGGACTTGATATGATCGCTGTACCAAGCGACGTTTCGGCGGAAACGATTTCGGCGATTATCGCGGACGAGGCGGCCATCGGCGTGGTCAACAATAAGACAACGGCGGTGCGGATCATTCCTGCACCCGGCAAATCGGTCGGCGACCGGATTGATTTCGGCGGATTGCTCGGCATGGCACCTGTGATGCCGGTCACACCCGGGGACAGTTCTCGCTTCATCTCACGCGGCGGCAGAATCCCGGCGCCGCTGCATAGTTTGAGAAATTGACAATGGCAAGGGGTATTATCATAACCGGTTCCTCCGGCAGCGGGAAAACTACATTGGGGCAGGAAGTTGCAAACCAGTTGGGATATGAATATTTCGATATAGACGACTACATCTATCGTTTTGATGTTGAGGTTCCATACACCGTCATGTATCCGCGTGAGGAGCGTATCAGCCGTTTGATGGGCGATATATCCAAATTCCCGCACTTCGTGATGGCTGGTTCAATGAACAGTTTTAATGCGCCGTTTGTGCCGTTGTTTGACCTTGCGGTGTATCACACAGCGCCCGCCGAAATTCGGGCGGAGCGTTATCAATCTCGCGCAATTGCACGCTGGGGTGACAGAGTTCTCCCGGGTGGGGATATGTACGAGATTAACTGCGACGGCATTTTGATGGTACATCAATACGATGTGCCGGGGGCAAAGTATGAAAAGCAGAGTATGCACGAACAATGGCTCGCAACACTGCCGTGCCCTGTCCTGCGAACCGACGGAACGCTCCCAGTCGCGGAAAATGCCACACGAATCGTAGCGTATTATAAAACGTGTTCACAGTAAATTAACACTTAAACTGCAAAAGTCTGATAGGATTTATCGGACTTTTGGTTTATCGAAACATGATTATTTCTAGATGTGAGGGGTATTTACAGTTGCTGCAATTAAAGAACATAACAAAGACTTATAAAATCGGTGATACGAAGATTGAAGCGTTAAAGGGCGTCAGTCTTAATTTTCGTGAGAATGAGTTTGTCTGCATACTCGGCCCTTCGGGGTGCGGCAAGACCACACTGCTGAATATTATCGGTGGGCTTGACCAGTATACGACAGGCGATCTCGTCATCAACGGCATATCGACAAAAAACTACAAAGACAACAATTGGGACGCTTATCGCAACCACTCCGTCGGCTTTGTGTTCCAGTCGTACAACCTCATTCCGCATCAGACTGTGTTGTCAAATGTAGAGCTTGCCCTCACCCTCTCCGGC
>WQVW01000215.1 GCA_009785655.1 Oscillospiraceae bacterium
GCGCCCCCTACGGAGATGCGCTGACGTTGGTTACGACGCCAACACGACCCTACTATGTCTTTGCCGGCTGGTTTACCACACCGGATGGGGACGCAAGCGGCGTGCAGATTCTTGACGATACAATCGTCACGGCGACGACAGACCAAACGCTCTATGCCCACTGGATTGCAGTGCTTGTGACGATCACCTTTGACGCGCAGGGTGGCGCACCTGCAACGCAGATCGCACCCGGCAAGGTGCCGGGCAGTACCTATGCGCTCACGCTTGCGTCGGTCACAGTGCCGACGAGGGCACTCTATACTTTCCAAGGCTGGTTTGATGTGCCGGTGGGCGGGACTGAAATTACCGATACAGACACGATTCCGGAAACAGATACAACGCTTTACGCCCAATGGGCACCGACGCAGATTATCATTAACTTTGACGCATTAGGAGCCGCACCCGCCATGCAGGAAGAGCCTGCGACAACAGGAAACACCTATGCAGTGCCGCTGGCCGCGGTGACAACGCCGACGATGGCTGGCAATACCTTTGTCGGCTGGTTTACTCAAATCATTGGTGGAACACAGGTGCAGTCTGCTGATATAGTTACGCAGACAACAGATATAACGCTTTATGCACGTTTTACGCCAGATACATCTGCGCCGCCCCCGCCGCCCGAACCAACCGATCCGCCAATCTTGCCCACACCGCCCGTGTTCCTACTGCCTCCGCCTAGGCCGCCACGGCCACCCGCACCACCCACGCCGCCCGCACTGCCTGAGCCTCCGATAAACCAAGACCCGGTCTTTAGGGGAGATGTCACTTTAACGGGGATTCATTATGCCTATTTCATCGGCGAAGGGGATGATTACATCGCACCGGCCAACGCCATGACCCGTGCTGAGGTGGCAAGCGTTCTCTTACGGATCGTCAGTGATGAGACGAGAGCTAACTTCTGGACGCTTGAAAACCCCTTCCCGGATGTGCCGGACAATGGTGGTGCTTGGTTTAGCAATGCCGTTTCGGTAGTGAACAATATCGGAATCATGACAGGGCTTCCGGATGGTACGTTCAGTCCCAACCGGCCAATTACGCGGGCGGAAGTTGTGACGGTCATGATACGGTTTCTATCCGACGGAGCGCCATATGACGGCGCAATGGATATGTTCCCTGATATTTACAACAGCTGGGCAAGGGATCACATTAACTTGGCCGCAGAACTCGGTTGGATACAAGGCCGCGCGGATGGACACTTTAATCCGAACGCAAATATCACAAGGGCAGAGTTTGCCACAATGGTCAACCGTATGCTGAGCCGGACAACCATTGACATTGATACGGCGAACATGAGAACCTGGGCAGATAACGCAAACAACAACACTTGGTTCTATTGGGCGATACAGATTGCGTCTAACTCCGCCCCCGGCGTGCCTGTACGCCACTGGGCTGCATTGCAGCTGCCGAACGCGCACGCGGAAGATGCCATCGTCTAACAATACGGGGCGATACCTTAATCACTGAAACGTAAAAATCCGAAGTCTTTGTCAACTGACAAAGGCTTCGGGTTTTTATATGCATTTCACGGGCATAAACTAACCACTTACCGGGGCATCTTGCCCACTCGCCGAAAAGCACTCCCCAAAACTCAGATGATAGGCTATACTGCTTTTGACACAGCGGGCGGGGGATAATGATCTCGTATCGGACGCCTTCAGAGAATCTGTGTAAAAAGGAGAAATTTATGGAATCCATTGTTTCAGTATCAAATTTGAAAAAATCTTTCAAATCCCTTGAGGTTTTGAAAGATGTCAGCTTCACTATTCCCAAGGGGAGCATTTTTGCCTTGTTGGGCTCAAACGGCGCGGGGAAAACCACTGCGGTGAGGATTCTTTCCACGCTGTCCAAGCCAAACGGCGGAACGGCGACCATCTGCGGATATGATGTGGTGCGCGAGGCAGACAATGTGCGCGGATGCATCAGCCTGACAGGCCAGTTCGCGGCAGTGGATGAAGTCTTAACAGGCAGAGAGAACCTGATGCTTATCGGACAACTCAAACGCATACCCAAAGTAAAAAGCAAAGTGGATGAATGGCTGGACACATTTAATCTTGAAGATGCGGCGAACCGCCAAGTGTCCACCTATTCCGGCGGTATGCGCCGCAGATTGGATATAGCGATGAGCCTGATGGGTAATCCGCAAGTGCTATTCCTAGACGAACCCACCACAGGGCTTGACCCGCAGAACCGCATTGCCATGTGGGATATGGTTCGAGGGCTGGTGTCGGAGGGGACAACAGTATTCCTCACCACGCAGTATCTGGAAGAGGCGGAATACCTGGCTGACAATATTGCCATTTTACATGAAGGGCGGATCATCGCGGAAGGCACGCCGGGGCACCTGAAAGCAATCATGCCGCAGCGCGGCGCGCAACTGAATTTTCAAACCGAAGCAGATGCTGAAAAAGCGCTCAAACTCCTGAAAGACAATGGCATTGATGTTGGCAACGTCACACAAAATCTGCCATCGTTAGAGGATGTATTCCTTACCTTGATTGGCGAAAAAAAGGAGGGGAACAGCCATGACTAAACAAAACTCAAACCTTCTTTACGATTCGTGGATCATGTTCAAACGGTGTTGGCGAATTTCTTTGCGAAATCCAGAAGCATTGACAATGGCGGTCGTTACCCCGATTTTTCTCATGCTTTTGTTTGGTGCGGTATTCGGCAACATTGCAGATGTGGGTGCCTACAACTATATTGATTTTATTATACCGGGCATTATTTTACAAGCCGTTGCCCAAGCTACGCAATATACGGCCATCAATATCAGTGCGGACATGAC
>WQVW01000216.1 GCA_009785655.1 Oscillospiraceae bacterium
ATTGAGTACACGGAGGCATATGTGTGATCAGAAACTTTTTTAGAAATTTTATGACGGGCAGATACGGGCCAGACCATCTCAATATCGCGTTGGTCGTGGTTTCTCTTTTGCTTTATCTGTTCAGTTTCATTACCGGGATCAGGTTGTTGCTGTACTTCTCATACGCGCTGCTGGCACTGTCGGTTTTCAGAATGCTGTCCCGCAATATCCAGCGGCGTCGGCGGGAGAATGATCGATTTATACGTTACTGGTGGCCGATAAAAACAAAATTCAAACGCTTTGTTGAGAAGATAAGAAGCCGGAAGACCCACAGGTTCTTCAAGTGTCCCAGCTGCGGCAATACATTGAGAGTGCCGAGAGGTAAAGGCAAGCTGCAAATCACCTGCCCCAAATGCGGGGAGCGGTTTGTTAAGAAGACTTGATGGGTGTCAATTTGACCACAATAAAAACAGGGCTATCGCATTTTTGATGTGATAGCCCTGTTTTTTGACGATGCTGAATATATCACGCGCGTCCCGAGCAGAGACTCCGGAAACGCGGCGGAATTTTGCAGAGAATAACCGCTGCTGACTATGCTTGAACCCCTTCTTGCATCGCGCGGTATAGCTGTGCGTAGCGTCCGTTTTTTTCTAGCAGTTCCGCGTGCGTGCCGCGTTCTGACACGTTGCCGCCTTCCACAACCAGGATCAGATCTGCCCGGGTGATCGTTGACAATCTGTGCGCGATGATAAATGAAGTTCGCCCCTCTAAAATATGCGATATCGCATTTTGAATCAATTGCTCCGTCTCAGTGTCGATGCTGGAAGTCGCTTCGTCCAGCACAAATATCGGCGGATTCGCCAAAACGGCGCGGGCGAATGAGACCAACTGCTTTTCCCCGGTGGATAGCTTATCGCCGCCCTCCCCCACGTCAGAGTGATACCCCTCTGGCATTCTGCTGGCCACGACATCGGCAGAGACAAGTTTTGCCGCCGCGATCACTTCTTCATCCGTTGCATCCAGCTTTCCGTAACGGATATTCTCCATCAATGTGCCAGAAAACAGATGCGGTTGCTGCAATACATATCCAAGCGACGAGTGCAGCCATAGCTGGGATCTATCTTTACTCGGCTTGCCATCTATCAACACCTGACCTTTGGTCGGCTCATAGAATCGGCAGGCTAAGTTCACGATAGTCGATTTGCCCGCCCCGGTTTCACCGACCAGCGCAACGGTTGTCCCGGGCGGGACTGTCAGCGAAAAATCTTCCAGAACATACTCGTCCCCGTCAGGATATTTGAACCAGACGTCTTCAAACGTAATCTCGCCTTTTATCGGTTCCCAATTCTCGCGCTTCGGGTTGAATGTATCGCCGTATTTTTCAATGACTGCCGGCGTATCTTTAATCGTCTCCGGTTCGTTCAATAGGGCTGTGACACGCTCTATACCGACCTGTGCCAACATCATGTTAGACATGATGCCGGTGAGAAACACCACCGGTTCTATCACCATCACGGCGTAAGTGATAAATGCCGATAGTATGCCAAATTGCAGCAACTGCTCTTCGACCAGCAGGCCGCCTCTATACAGCAGCACCGCCAACGCGACAGACCCCAGCGACATCACCAACGGCGTCATGATGGCGTTCAGCCGCAGACCGCGAACCGTTTCAACGCTCATCCGTTGGGAGAGTTTGCCAAACTCGGCGACGTTGGTGCTCTCAATCACCAGTGTTTTCGATGTCTTCGAGCCGGTGATTCCCTCATTATACGCGCCGGAGATTTGGGCTGTGATTTCCTGTATGTTTCTGTTCACACCGATCACTTTGCGTTGAAAATAGAACGAGATCAATATCGCAACGGGGATCATCGCCACGATAATCAGTGCCAGCATCGGCGAGAGCATAAACATGAAAATTACGCAGAAAATGATGTAACATAGCATTTCGACAAAGTCAGAGAATCCCCAAGATACCATTTGTGTGATTCTGTCAGTGTCGGACATCACACGGCCGATCAAGTATCCGACCGAGTTTTTGTTGAAAAATGACAGCGGCAGTTTTTGCAAATGCTCAAAACAATCTTTGCGGATCATCAGACCCATGCTGACCTCGATAGACATCAGTTGCTTGATATAAAAGGCAAAGCACAGTCCAGAGACGATGATGACGACACCAAATATCCAGGCGAACCGCCCAATCCCGTCAGTCGTCTGTTGCATGACGAAATTGTCGATGGCATACCGTGTAAAAAGCGGATAAGACGCCGCAGTCACGGTGTTTATCAGCATAAAGACAGCACCGATGATGAATCGGCGTTTTATCTTGGAAAAATAAGGCTCCAGCCGCTTCCACAGCTTCAGGCTGAACCCCTTGGGCTGGGTTTTTGTATCATTGCTCAAGGTATCACCTCTTTGTCAAACCACCATAAGGGAGGCCAGCGGCCGCCCGTGGCTGTATTTTCACAAGTGTTAGGGTGCAGAATATTGCCCTAGGCAGCATTGTTAATTACATCCCGCTCTGCAAATCATGTACGCGTTTATACACGCCGTTGCGTTGCAGCAACGCTGCGTGTGAACCCATCTCCGCCACGCTGCCGTTTTCCAGTACCATAATCTGATCCGCCGTCATCAGTGTTGAGATTCTGTGCGAGATTAATATCACTGTCGCACCTGCGGTGTTTGTTCGCAGTGCTTCACGGATCTTCGCATCCGTTTCCATATCTAAGCTCGACATGGAGTCATCAAACACCATGATCGGGCAGTCCATCATCAGCGTCCGGGCGATG
>WQVW01000217.1 GCA_009785655.1 Oscillospiraceae bacterium
CAGCCGCAGCCAATGCCGAATTTAATTAACACGGAGATTACGCAGGCGCAAAATATGCTGAGAAATCTTGATTCTACACTGAGGGTTGAGACTTATCAGATAGAAGACGATGCTGTGACGCGTGGATTCATTATTGAAACAATTCCAGCAGCGGGGGAGCCGCTTGCGCAAGGCGGCATGGTAATTATTAGATACAGCGCAGGGCCAGAGCGTAGGATGGTTACAATTCCTGATAACTTTGAAGGGCGAAGGATTAGTGAACTTCGGTCTGAGTTTAATGTGTTGCTGCTTGTGACTGATGAGGAATGGGTAGAGGATGAGAGCCCGCGGGGCACTGTGATATTTGTTGCCGGAGTCGGGCAAGAGGTTCATGTACACACGTCGGTTAGAGTTTATGTTTCAGATGGGCCGCCAGAACCGCCGCCGACCGATGCGCCAACCGATCCGCCGACCGATCCGGATGATGACGTCCCGCAGATTCCCACGGATCCATGGTATGAGACGCCGCCAGACCCGGCACCTTGGCCGTGACGCCCATGGCACACGGAATTATTTTTAAAGCGCTAAGCGGATTTTATTATATTGAATCCGAAGACGGAACGGTCGAGTGCAGGGCACGCGGCCGTTTTCGTCTTGAAAAAAGTGTACCTTTAGTTGGTGACCGTGTTGAATTCACGCCGACCGAGCCGGGGAAAGGTGTTCTGACAACGATACTTCCACGAAAAAATGCATTTATCAGGCCGCCGATAGCGAACATTAACAAAATGGTCATCATCGCGTCCGGTGCCGTGCCGGTGACAGATCCGTATCTGATCGATAGGATGACGGTGATATCGCAAAAGAACGATTGTGAGGCTGTGATCTGCGTGAACAAATGTGACCTTGACCCGGGGGATTTTCTGTATGATATTTACCGAAAATCTGGATTTGCAACGCTTCGTACAAGTGCGGAAACAGGCGAGGGGCGAGGAGAACTGCTTGCGGTGATTGCCGATAGCATCTGCGCGTTTACCGGGAATTCCGGGGTAGGGAAGTCCAGTATTTTAAACATGCTGGAGCCGAATTTTCAGATTTCGACAGGTGAAATCAGCAAAAAATTGGGAAGAGGGCGGCATACAACGCGGCATGTGGAACTTTTTAAACTGCCGGGCGGTGCGATCATCGCTGATACACCGGGGTTCTCGGCATTCGATACGGAAAGTCAACTGACCGCAAAAGATGAGTTGCAGTATATGTTTCCGGACTTTGAACCATATCTTGGCGCGTGCAGATTTCTGGACTGCGCGCATATTAAAGAACCGGGCTGCGCGGTTTTAGAAGCTATCGAAGACGGGAACGTGCAAAAATCGCGCCATAGCAGTTATGTCCGTCTATATGAAATCGCGGCGAACTATAAAGAATGGGAACATAAATAGTCCCGGAAATGTCACAACAAAACCGTCTTTGAGTATACTGTATTAGTAACTCGGAAAGGCGGTTTTGTTTTTGAGGCGGCATCATTTTAAGCCGGTTGGACTATATGTGGCCGCAGCCGGGCTGTTGATTCTGTTTGCGGTGATTCTTCCGGCGGTGTGCTGGTGGATATTGTTGGGACTCGCGTTGATCTACGCTGGGTTATTGCTGCTGCGCTGTTAGGAAGCAAGGGGAGGATAATAAACAATGAGAATGTACATAGTCAAACCTCCACGAATGATATCGAGAATGTTAAAGGCGGTCTTCCGTGTAAGATAAATGTTGCCGGATTTTGCTTTGTGGTGAACGAAATCCGGCGAAGCCCCATAAAATTCTTATGATCTGCGCTTGTTTAAAAGAAAAAGCAGATCATAATTTGTCCATGCCCTTCATATATTTCTTAACAGAAAACATATTTAAGGAGTGGACGATTTATGGAGTTATATCTAAATCGGGAAAAGATAAGTCACGTGAGGAACATATTAAACACAAGATTAACACAGGAAGAGACGATGGAGATGATCGTCCCGGATGCATTGCCGGATATACTTAGAATCGTTTGCGTGGATACAACAGTGCTTATCCGCAGCAAAGATGCCGATGCCGGCAGGGTATCGGTGTCAGGCATTGCCGCGATGACGGTGGTTTACGCACCGGAAGGCGTGGGCGGCGTGCGAAAGATAGACGCGGAGATACCGTTCACAATCGCCGTAGCGGAAAGCGAAATAATCCCAGAAAGCAGCGTGATTGCCCGCGTTTCAGCTGTGACGGCAGATGCATCAGTAGTGAATCCCAGAAAGTTTGTGCTGCGGGTAGATTTGTGCGCGGAGCTTTCATGTTATAACGATGATGAACTTTCAATATCCGCAGATGTTGATTTAGACGGTGACGGCGGAATAGAGCTTTTGCGAGAGAGCCAAGAGGTCTGTATCCCGATCAATGTGCGGGAAAAGTCTTTCGTGATATCGGATGAGCTGACGTTGCCTAACGGGAGCCCTGAAATCGAGGATATTTTAAGCACGAATACCACGGTCACGGCTGAAGAGGCAAAGATTGTGGGAAATAAGTTGATTTTCAGAGGCAATACCAATATTTCGCTGCTATACAGTCCGGAGGATGGCGATGAACTGTGCAGTGTGATGCTGACTTCGGAATTTTCCCAGATCATGGAGCTTGAAAACGTTTCGGAAGACTGCGACTTTGAGATTGTCCTGATGCTAACCGGTGCTTACATTGAGTCCGGCGGGATGGATAGTTCCGACGGCAGAATGGTGAGTATGGAACTCCATGCTGTCGCACAATGTGTCG
>WQVW01000218.1 GCA_009785655.1 Oscillospiraceae bacterium
ATCCAGGACATTTTCGTCACCTCCTCGCTGCTGCGGACGTTGCTTCTCTTCCTCCCACGCAACAGGTTGCGCGTGGGGTTTCTCTGTTAAGAACATGCGGCCTGCTTCTGAATTTTTGTAATTTTCAGTGGTGCCGAAAAAGATTTGCCGGTTTTGCAAATGAAGTATATGGCTGGCATATTCCACCGCCGCGCGGATATCGTGAGATATCATGATAATGGTGATTCCAGTATCGCGGGAGAGATCCTGGATCGTGGTGTAGAGCTCCGCTGTCACAAGCGGGTCTAATCCGGAAACAGGCTCATCCAACAACAGTACTTTCTCCGTGGCGCACAGCGCACGGCTTAACAGCACCCGTTGCTGTTGTCCGCCCGAAAGCTCACGAAAGCTTTTTTTACGCAGCGGCAGTATCCCCAGTCTGTCCATGTTATCAAAAGCGATCTGCTTGTCCTGTTTTGAATAAAAAGGCAAAATCCCCCGATTGCCGAGCCGCCCGGAGATGACGATTTCATAAACACTGGCTGGAAAATCTTTTTGAGCGGATGTTTGTTGCGGCAAGTATCCAATCTGTGTGGGCTTTAATCCGTCGCCCATTTCAATCACGCCGGATTTTGCCCGCATCAGACCCAGCAAGCCTTTCATCAGCGTTGTTTTTCCTGAGCCGTTTTCGCCCACGATGCAGAGATAGTCGCCTTGCTGGACATCAAAATTCAGGCCGTCTACCACTATATTGCCTTCGTATGCGAAAGATGCGTCGCGGCAGGTAATCAATGCCATCTTAACTCAATGCCTCCCTCAACTGTTCAACGTTGCGCCGCATTAACTCCAAATACGTCACGCCTGCGTTGAAGTCTGAATGGCTGACATTATGGGTGGAATGGAGTTCCAAAAGCTGGGCATCGGTGTCTTCCGCGATGACATTTGCGATCATCCGGTTGGAAAATTCGATATAAAACACAATGGGGATGTTCTCGTTGCGCACTTTTTGGATAAGGTAGGCTATTGTCGCGGGACTTGCCTGTGTCTCCGCAGAGCAGCCAGGGAACGCGGCATAATAGCGCAAGCCATAGGCATCCATCAGATAGCGGAACGGGAATCTATCGCCGAATATCACCGTGTTTCGGACGCCTTGCGCCACGACTTCGGCAAATGCCTGATCTAACGCCTGCAGTTCCGCGATATACGCCTCGGCGTTCTCACGGAAGAACTCCGCATTATCTGGATCCATCTCTGCTAGAATATCTGTTAGCGCACGTACAATCATGATGGCGTTTTGCGGTGAAGTCCAGACGTGCTCATCCAAGTGCGGCTCATGATGGTGATGGCCGTGGTGATCGTGGTCTTCATCATACGCATGGTCGTCAGCATGACTGTGGTGATGGCCGTTGTCGTGATTGTGGCTATGACCGTGATGATGGTCGTGCGAATGGTCATGGTGGTGTCCGTTGTGATGGTGATCATGGTCATGATGATCTGACACAACAGTGTCCACAAGCTCTACAAGTGCCACACTGCGCAAATCGTCTCGATCCAGCGAGGCCAAAATGGATGCAACCCATGTGTCCCCGTGTCCGCCGACGTAGATAAATAGATCAGCCTCGTTCAGTGCGATGATGTCGCGTGCCGTCGGCTCGAACCCGTGGCTTTCCGCACCGGGCGATATCAGCATACTTAGCGCGACCCGATCCCCGGCAATCTGGCGGACAAAATCGAACTGCGGAAAAATAGTGGCGATTACCCGCAAAGGCTCATTTGCATCAGCTTGCCCATGTTCCGGCATTGGGTCGGACGTTTGGGTTTGGTTGCATCCGACCAAAAGTAAAGTTGCGGCCAAAAGTGCAGTAACAGCCACAAGTGCAATCGTTCTTTTCATACTAAACCTCCGTATTTGTGATATGAATCATCAATGTGAAATAGAAAAAGACAAGACAGCCGTGCTCAAGAATGAGCGCGGCGATTGCTTGTCCGGAGGGTTTTTTAGCTATTCATTCTCACTTTCCACATCACAAGGGTGCGATTGTGATGTTTTTCCAAAAATTGGACAATTACCGTCAGTGCAAGCACCAACGCGATACAAGCAACAGCGGAGAATACTGCAACAAACTGCGACAAATCTCCTACTAGTTTTGCGTGATACGGGCACAATCCGGTTGCTTGAACACAGTCGGCACAGTGGTGCGTGGTTATTGTAAAGACAGCAAACAAGCCAACACTCAGAAGAATGAGGATCAATAAAAAGCATATGATCTTGTTAGGCTTTCTGCTGCGCATAGTTCGTTTACCACCCCGCACTGTAAAACTGTATAATTCTACCACGGATAATTAAACGATGTCAAGATTTCCCCTGTGCCTGGTGTGCTGACAATATGACAAATCCAACTCAGCTGGTGCGAATGGGAAAAAGTTCTGTTTGACAAAAAATCTTCGTGTAGTATAATGATGATCGTTAACAAAAACGTCACTAGTTGTTAACGAAAATGTTAATAATATATGGTTAAATCAAAAAAACGTATATATTGTTTGATGAGGAAGGGAATTTATATAGACATGATTAAAAAAACGAAAAAGGCACTGGGTCTGTTTCTCGCGCTGGTGATGATACTGGCATTGATACCAACGGCGATTGCTGCCATTGAAGACGCAGACTATCCGGCGGAGGATATTATTGCGGAATACCCAGCCGAACCCGGCGATGACGCATACTATGGTGAGTATTACGGGGCAAGGATGCGCATAAACGCCCCAGAA
>WQVW01000219.1 GCA_009785655.1 Oscillospiraceae bacterium
TATTCGTCAGTATATCTGACACCGTGCGGAAGACCAAAGGATATAGCATGGCCTCTCACGCCGTCCGTTGTGTGAATGCGTATAGTTTGTACGGGAATGCCAATCGGAACGTTGGATTCACCTTTTATAAGCACAGTGAACGGGGTTACGATTACTTCCCTGACAATAATGTTCCTGACCGGGATGTCAAGTCCGCTCACGGCAAGCCGGTTCTCGTACGGTGCGATGCTAACTTCGACATTCCAGGCAAGCGGACGTTCTGCCACAGAAAATTGCATAGAGGGTATATAAATTTCAAGCTCATCAAGGTTCAAATCCGTAAAGATATATTCAGTGTAGAAATTGCTTGGAAAATCTCCGCTATAGATATTGCCGTGCTCATCTATATTGAAAAAAGCTATGATGGGTGACATACCTACCATATTGAGAAAACCTCGTCGCGGCGGATCAAAGCGGGGGGTCGTAACGCTAATTGTGTTTTCAACGGGGTGGTTGGCCGTGTATAGTTGAACATGAAGATTACCGTCAATTATGCCGATTGAGGATATACGGCGTGTTACTTCCCAATCTTCTTCAGTTAAATTAGAGATAGGAGCAGCGTCCGGCGTCGGTATCATTTCCGTAAAGACCACTGGTATGTCGAGCTGGTTGGGCGGCAATATCGGTATGCCTCCTATCATTGCGGCCGGTGTTACCTCGGTCACAGATGATAAATCCAGATCAATATAGCCGCTCTGACTCCTCTGGTCACCTTGCAATATCATGCTAATAGCTATCTCTTCACCCGCCACAGAGCGGCCGAACAGTGCGCGGCCGTGGAGTGTCAAGATTCCGTCGTCTGCCTGGTCTATAAGGGTAAATTCAACAAAAGGTGTTTCTAGATGAGGCATATCTACAACACCCATCCTAGCGAATGCCCTGAAGTCCCTGCCGTATGTCCCGTCAAAACGGTTGCCGACTGTATCTTCAAGCATCAGGTAAATGTCCACCACGTTGTCAAAGACGCCCATGGCGACGAGTTTGGCGCGGATGCCGTCTTCGGTGATGATTTCTTTGACCACCGGCTCCAGCATCAGTGCCTGGTCTTCGCCGACGATGCCGGTCAGTCTGGTAAATCCGCCGAAGTTCACGGCCAAGGCGGTGCCGACGGCGAGGATTACGACGATGAATATCGCTGCCGCTAATCTGAAAGAGCGGTTGAATGTACGTTTTACATTGGTTTTTTTCATGGCAAGTGCCTCCTTTTCAATGCATTCGTGTTTCACTTTGTGTATCAGCACCGCACTTGGTTTGGCGGCACTGCTTAAATGTTTTCTTAAAATATCATCTAATGCTTCATTTTCCATATCCAAGTTTGATCATTCCTTCCTCAATGAGTTTTCGCGCTTTATGGAGTCTGCTTTTGACCGTGCCGGCCGGGATTTCCATTGTCAAAGCGATGTCCTGTATGCTCATGTCCATGGTATAATGCAGTATCGTGGGGATTTTGAATTTTTCAGGCAGGGAGTCCACCGCCTCACGGACGATGCGCGCCTCCTCTTGCATGATGACGTCGGCTTCAACGTCGGCATTGCCGGGGAGTGTATCGTCTAACGGCACGACAGGCGCGATGCGGTTGCGCCGGGCGTATTTGGTTTTCCACTTCTTCCAGATATACAGCGCGGTTGAAAAGAGAAAACCTTGCGGAAAATCGATGTCATTGACTGAATGCTCAAACGCCCGCAAAAAAGTTTCTTGAAACAAATCATCCGCGTCCTCTGCGGAATAAGTAAGGCTTCGGCAGAATTTGTAGACAGCTTCGCCGTGTGCGTCAATCAACTCTGCGAACGGGAAACTCGGTACTTTTTTCTCTATCAATATCTCCAACTTAGCCTCCTTTCAAAAATCCCCTTCACTTGTAAATACCCACAAGATGCTTATCGGTTCATTATTTTGCGGAAAAATATGAAAAATCTTTAAATAAGGGAGTTAGAATAAATGAAATGTCACGGTTTTACGCATAAATACGGCGATCATGTTGATACCGATGTGATCATTCCGGCGCGGCTGCTGAACGATCCCGATCCCGCGAATCTGGCGCGGCACTGTATGGAGGATATAGACACGGAATTTGTCAACCGCGTGAAGCAGGGCGATATTATGGTGGCGGGACTCAACTTCGGTTGCGGCTCCAGCCGTGAACATGCGCCGATTGCGATCAAAGCGTCCGGCATCAGCTGTGTTATCGCGCAGAATTTCGCCAGGATTTTCTTCCGTAACGCGATCAACATCGGCCTGCCGGTGCTGGAATGCCCGGAAGCGGCAAAAGACGCCGACATGGGTGACGAGTTGGAAGTTGACTTGTCCCTCGGTACCATTATAAATGTCACGAAGGGAAAAAGCTATACAGCCGTTCCATTCCCGGAGTTTATGCAGAAGATTATATCCGCGGGCGGGCTTGTCCCATATACGGCGGCGAAGCTGCGGGATAAGGGGGAGATTTAAATGGCATATAAAATAACCGTCCTCCCCGGCGACGGCGTGGGGCCAGAGGTAACGGCACAGGCGGTTTTGGTTCTTGAAGCCGCAGGCGCAAAACACGGATTCGCGCTTGAGTTCACCACCGCATTGATCGGCGGCATTGCAATAGATGAAACGGGTTCTCCCCTGCCCGGCGAGACGGTTGAACTCTGCAAAAACTCCGATGGTGTGATCCTGGGTGCAGTCGGCGGCCCGAAATGGGACTCGCTGCCGGGGGAGCA
>WQVW01000220.1 GCA_009785655.1 Oscillospiraceae bacterium
CTCATGTACACATTCAAAATAGGCACTTTCCGGTTGATATCCGGCTTCGACCAACGTTTCAAATCCGGCTTTCATCAGTGCCGTCACGCCGCCGCACAGAACGGCTTGTTCGCCGAACAAATCAGTTTCAGTTTCTTCTTTAAATGTTGTCTCAAGCACACCGGCACGGGCACCGCCGACGCCATTGGCGTAGGCGAGCGCGATATCCTTCGCGTTGCCGGTCGCGTCATTATACACCGCAATCAGGCATGGCACGCCGAAGCCTTCCTCAAACTGGCTTCTGACGGTATGTCCCGGACCTTTCGGGGCGATCATGATTACATTGACATCAGTCGGCGGGATAATTTGATTATAGTGGATATTAAACCCATGTGCAAAACAGATTGTCTGCCCTGCTTTAAGGTTCGGTGCAATGTTCGCGGCATAGAGTTCCGCCTGTTTTTCATCATTGACCAGAATCATAATGATATCGGCAGCTTTGACAGCATCTGCGGTATTCATCACCTCAAACCCGTCTTGCTTCGCCGTTTCCGCACTTTTGGAACCTTCATAGAGTCCGATAATCACTGAAACGCCGCTATCGCGCAAGTTCTGTGCATGGGCATGACCTTGGCTGCCATATCCGATGACGGCCACTTTCTTGCCATTTAAGAGTGCTATATTACAGTCTTTCTCATAATAAATCTTTGCCATATTTTTCGTCCCCTTTTTAATTATATATTTTCTACACTGAGTATATTTTCAGTGCCGCAAATCACAGAAACCAATCCTGAGCGGCATACCTCCAGTATGCCAACTTCCCTCGCCAAGTCAATAAAACGCTCAATTTTATCAGAGCCGCCAGTGATCTCCGCTGTTATAAAGTCCCCACCAAAATCCATCACCTTCCCACCATAGTCGTTAATCATGTCACTGATCGCCTGCTTCCCTGCACCGTTGACTTTTAGTTTTATCAACAGCTGCTCGACCGAAACTGAGCTTTCTTTATCCAATAAGACAACCATTTTCACATCATGCAGTTTTTGCAACTGACGGAGCACTTGATTCTTCATGTAATCGTCACCGGTGGATATAATCGTCATCCGCGAATACGCCGGATTTTCAGTTTCACCAACAGTTAGGCTGTCAATATTATACCCACGCTTGGCGTAAAGACTTGCCACACGGTTCAGCACACCAAAATGGTTCGATACGATGATCCCAACAGTAAATTACTCGCTCATTTATATCACCTGCCTTTATTATTTAAGTATATTATCCTCTATCCACCGCGCCATGCCGTCTTCATCGCAGTCACCGCAGATGTAATCCGCAACAGCCTTCACTTCCGGCAGCGCATTTTGCATCGCCACGCCGATACCCGCGTGGGAGAGCATATCTATGTCGTTCAAGTCGTCCCCAAACGCCGCGATTTCAGATTGCGCGATGCCCCAGCGCCGCGCCAAAGCGGCGACAGCTTTTGATTTTGCCGTGTCTTTGTGCATAATCATCGCCAAGCCATCCATCGCTACTATCATATACAGTTCCTCAGGAAGCTGATCTTTTAAGAACTGTATATCTTCCGGCGTGAGGTTGTAAGTATAGATCTTCTCGGCATCTTTGTTATGCAGTGAAAAATCCACAATCTCAAAATTTGAAACCCATGGCCATTCATCTGATATTGTAAAATTAGAATAATCCATACCGTCTGCTTGAGAGGCGATACGCAATCCTCTTTGGTCGCAAGCCATTAGAAACGGGCGGGCTGTCTGATATGGGGTCAATGCGCTATAGACAACCTCACCATTTACCTCCGCAACAGCACCATTCGCTGTGACCCCGCCGTCAAAAAGCCCATCTGGAATCATTTCGGTGTTAACCCTATCACGCCCCGTGGCGTAGATTATTTTGATGCCTGATTCCCTGCAACGCTTTAGAACGGCGATGGTGTATTTAGATATCGTCTTATCCGACCTCAACAACGTGCCATCCAAGTCCACCGCGATCAGTTTGATCTGACTTGCACCCAACGACCATACCCCCTAATTAATCAGCATATCACGAATCGTACCGCCGGCCGGAATCATTGGCAGCACACGCTCATCCTCGTCTATCTTGCAGTCGATGAGGCATGGCCCCGCGTCATCTGGCACGCTTTTTAGGATATCATCTAACTCGCTCAATGTATTGGCAGCATATCCCAACGCCCCGAACGCTTTGGCTAACGCCGGAAAATCTGTTTTGCGATTGAGTGTTGTCTGTGAATAACGCTCATCAAAAAACAGCGATTGCCATTGGCGTACCATTCCGAGGACGCCGTTGTTTAGCAGGATTATCGTCACCGGCAGATGCTGACTCACGGCTGTCGCCAATTCGTTCAGATTCATCCCAAAACTGCCTTCACTGGTGAACAAAACGGCTCGCTTCGCCCCACGCGCGACTGATGCGCCGACCGCCGCACCCAGGCCGAATCCCATCGCCCCAAGGCCACCGGATGTGACCAGCTTGCGCGGTTTTTCAAACGCGTAATATTGTGCGACCCACATCTGGTGCTGTCCGACATCTGTGGCAACAACCGTCTCATTGTCGTAAAACGTGTTCACCCGGTGGATGATATTCCGCGGTGTAAACTCCTCTGTGGGCCAGACGCTTCCGGCAGCTTTCAGGTCACGTATCCTCGCCTCCCACTCCTCGCTTGGATTCACGCGGGATTCCAGTATCAGCCTCGGCAGAATCACTTTCAGACTGCC
>WQVW01000221.1 GCA_009785655.1 Oscillospiraceae bacterium
CACTGGGACGATTTCTTCTTCAAACTTCCCACCCGCAATCGCGGCCAAGGCTTTTTGTTGTGAGGACAAGGCGAACTCGTCCAACTCCTCACGCGTAATATTCCACGCGTCACAGACGTTCTCTGCGGTGACGCCCATGTGATAATTGTGAAACGCATCGGTCAATCCGTCATGAACCAGTGTGTCCACCATCGGGGTGTCATACAGTTTCGCCCCCCACCGCATGGCCGACACGGCGTACGGTGCCGCCGACATGTTCTCGCACCCGCCCGCCAGGATGACTTCCGCATCCCCAGAGGCGATGGCGCGTGCGCCTTCGATCACACTCTTCATGCCAGAGCCGCAAACCATGCCGATCGTATATGCCGGCACGGCATTCGGAATCTCGGTATTCACCGCCACTTGCCGCGCCACGTTCTGCCCCTGCCCGGCCGTCAATACGCAACCGAACATGACCTCGTCTATCTTGGACAGCTCATCCTCCTGCGGCAATGGAATCCCCGCACGCTCAAGTGCTGCCTTTGCAACAATTGTCCCTAATTCAACAGCCGGAACGTCTTTCAATGATCCGCCAAAACTGCCGATCGCAGTCCGACAGCAGCTGATTAGATATATATCCCTCATTCTTAAAGTCCTCCGAGGTTATTCACCAAATTAATATAGGCGCATCAACACGCCAGCATATTATTATATCAGTCGCATATACGGGCGTCAAGTCCAATCTTTACTTCTGCCGCAGCATCTCTTCAAACGCTTGCGCTTCTTCGTCAGAGATGTTGTATGAATCGACCGTATCGTCCGGGAATCCGCCGGAACGCACATCCTCGCAATACGCCTCGAACCCTCTCAACAGCTCTGCGCCGATGTCGGCGTATTTGCGGACAAATTTCGGCGTAAAGTTGTCATACATACCGACCATGTCGGCATATATCAATAATTGTCCGTGTGTGAACGACCCTGCACCCATGCCTAAAATCGGCACCCCGGCACGTTCAGTGATCGCCTTTCCAACTATGGCGGGCACGCCTTCCAGAAGAATCATGCACGCACCAGCTTCCTCTACCTTTGCCGCTTGGTCAAGCAGATCCATCGCGGTGATGGCAGACCGCCCTTGCGCCTTGAATCCGCCGAGCTGCGCGGCAAATTGCGGTGTCAATCCAAGGTGGCCGGATACAAGAATCCCGGCATCGGCAATGGCTTGAATCCGGCGAATAATCGCGGGTGTGCTGCCCTCCAGCTTCACCGCATCGCAGCCCGCTTCTTTGATGAACCGCCCGGCGTTTTCGACCGCCTGCTCATCCGATACCTGATACGACATGTACGGCAAGTCGCCGATAACAAACGTATTCGGCGCACCCCGGCGGACGGCCATAGAGGCACGGATCATATCGTCCATCGTCACCGGATAGGTGCTGTCATACCCTAGCGTTACCATGCCCATAGAGTCACCGACGAGAATCATGTCAACCCCGGCACGTTCCTGATATTTGGCTGTCAGATAGTCATATGCCGTCAGGTACGTAATCTTCTCCCTGTCGGCCACCATGCGGTTTATATCCAATATAGATTTTTTCATCAGTCGATCTCCCCTGCACTTTTAAAAGTTACCTTGTAGTATAGCAGATTTGATGGAGAAACGCCAGCAAATTTTGTAGGGAATCTCCGAACCTTTTGTAGGGGCGAACTGTGTTCGCCCGCAAACCCCATTGCGATTTCGGAGAACGGCGGGCGAACACAGTTCGCCCCTGCAGAGTATCGAGTGATTGCAAGCGGTATGACAACAGTGATAGGAACCACCCAGCCGCACCTAACGCCCCCTCCGCTTGACAAGCCATTGGCAAGATTGTTATAATGAGAGTTCACATAAAGTCACCCCGGCGGTTTTCCCGCCGCCCCTTCCGCGGGAAGGGAGTACTGTTTTGAGGAGTTTATTGTTTTGAAGAATTTTATGAAAAAATTTATTGCCGCGACGCTTTGCGTTGTGATGTTGATATCTTTCGCGGGCTGCGCCCGGATATCCAATCTTTTCGGCAGATCAGACCGTGCGATGCAACCCATTCATCTCGGCGGGGATTACAGCGATGCGTTCGCCGCATTCGGCCCCGGCGTTGTGATGCTCCGCGCGGATGATTTAGAGGTCACCTGGGGCGAGCTGTTCTTCCACATCAGAATGATGACGGAAGGTCTGCGCCAGCATTACGGAATACTGGATCTGGATATTTTGATGAGCATGTATGCCGAACTTGTGCTTGAGGAATCTGTGCAAACCGTCCTGCACTTCCGTGCGCTGGAATACGGCGCGCGTGAAGCCGGTATCACGCTGAGCGACGAAGAGCTTGAACGATTCAACAACGAGATGGCCGCATTATTGGCCGATTACGACGGGGATGAGTCGCTGTTCGCCCAAGCACTCTGGGACAGCATGGGTGCGTACAGTCTCGCAATGTATGAACAGATCGCGAAAACATCGCTGTTGTCCGGTGTCATGATTATGCACATGTATGGTGACCACGCGCAGTATCTGTCAGACGAAGACGTCCGTGCATTCACGGCGGACGACGGGTACATCATGGCGATGCACATTCTGCGCAGCCATGACGACCTCGCCAGAGGACATGCGGAAATGATTTTAGACTTGCTGAACATGTACACAGGCGATGACTTGACCGATTACTTCGCTGCCCTGATGCATGAATGGACAGATGACCCCGG
>WQVW01000222.1 GCA_009785655.1 Oscillospiraceae bacterium
CGCGCCGAATCGACAACGGTTTCTGAAAAGGCCATCGACGTCTCATAATCGAAATCAGCCGTTGTGTGTATCACGCGCTTGATAATCGGCGCGAGTGTGGGGTCAAGTTTTTGCGTCAGTTCGCTTTCGATTATTTCAAAGCTCTTTGCTTCTATCTCTTCCGGTTTCATACAATCCTCCCGATTTCTGTGATCAGCGCGGCGTTTTCTTCACGCAGTTTGACCGCGATTCTTGTGTAATCTTCGCCCAGCTCGTTGAAATTCGCGCAGCTGCGCACAAGGAACCCGCGTTTTAACAGCGGCGCATACAGTGATTTTTCGGCACGAAACAGGATGAAGCTCGCGTCGCTGTCATACACTTTCAGTCCCATGCCGCGCAGCTGTGTGGTTAGATATTCGCGTTCGGTCTCCACAAGCTTCAATGTCTGTTCAATCCATCCGGAGCAATCTTCCAGCACGGCGATACCGGCGATTTGCGCAAGGGACGAAACACCCCATGTTTGCGTGCGATCCCGGACGGCATTGATCACATCGCTGTCGCCGCACAGCATATATCCAAGCCGTAGACCGGCCATGGAATATATCTTTGTAAACGCCTTCAGAATCACCACATGCGGCAGATTTTTAAGTGATTCGCCGTGCGTAAACGGCAGAAAACACTCGTCTAACACGCATGTCGCGCCGTTCTTTAAACATTTATCCGCAACGGATTTAAGAACCCCCGTATCAGCGAGCTTTCCCGTTGGGTTATTGGGGTTACAGAGGAACACCATGTCTATATCGGCGGTCATGTCATCGAGGATGCGTTCGGTGAGCGCAAAGCCATCCGCTTCACGCAGGGCATGATATACAACCTGCCCGCCGGATATCCACACCGCGCGCTCGTACTCTGAAAATGTCGGGGCGCAGACAAGCACTTTTTTTGGTTGTTGGGCAAACACCAGCCGATAGATAAGATCCGCCGCACCCGCGCCGCAGACGATATGGGGTTCGGGGACACCTTCAAACCGTGCAATCGCTTGCCGCAGTTTTTCACAATGCGGGTCGGGATATTTTTCACAGGCATCAAGGTTTTCGCGCAGTGCCGCCAACACGGCTGCCGGCATTCCGAGTGGGTTCGTGTTGACTGAAAAATCAACGCGGACATGATTGCGGTAGATATCCCCGCCGTGTTCATAGGATTGCATAAATCACACCTCTTACTATGATTGCAAGTACAAGCATCAGTGCCGCGGCTGCAACCATCAGCTTGTTTGCGTTTCGTATATCTTCCGGCACAGTCTGCCTTGTATCATCCCCGATATATGGTTTTTCGCGCCGTTCACCGGCATACACCGCCGGCCCCGCAAGTCTGATATCGAGTGCCCCGGCGCAGGCGGCTTCAGTATGTCCGGAGTTCGGGCTGGCGTGATTTTTGCAATCCCGCCGCCAGATACGCGCCGCGCCGCGTGCATTGAAGCCTGTCAGTTTCGCGGAAACAATCATCAGCCACGCGGCGAGCCTGGCCGGGAGATAGCCGAACACATCGTCCAGTCTGGCCCCTGTGCGCCCGAAGTGCAGATATCTCTTGTTTTTATACCCAACCATCGAATCCATCGTATTGACCGCTTTTAGCAGCATGCCAAGCGGTGCCCCGCCGAGCATGATGTAAAACATGGGGGATATTACGCCGTCAGCCGTACTTTCTGCTACTGTTTCAATAGCGGCACGTGTCACGCCCTGTGCATCCAGAATTTCCGTATCTCGCCCGACGATCATCGCCAGATTTTTTCGCGCGTCTGCGATATCGCCCTGTTTCAGGGATCTATAGACCTTCATACTTTCCACGCGCAAGCTTTTTACAGCAAGACATTGATAGACAAACAGGGTTTCAAGCGCGAAGCCCAGCCACGGCGAATATCGGTAAGCGAAAAATAGGGCGGTGAATACCGGGACAGTGAAAAGCGCAATCACAACAATGGCGAGTATCGCACCGCCTGAAATTTCACCGCGCGGCGTTTTCGGGACAATACGCCGCAACAGCGTTTCAAGCGTTGAAATGGTCAGCCCGATCAGCCGCACGATATGCGGAAAACGCTGCGGGTCGCCAATAATCAGGTCGAGCAAAAATCCCGCAATCATTGCGGCTGTTGAATAAAATAGTATCATTTTTTCGCCTTCTCTATCAAACGTTTCGCGATGTCGTCAGTGATGTGCACATGCGGAAATCCCGCGTAGAGTGTATCGGTTGCGTGCGCACAATCGTACTGCGTGTCGCGTCCGGCTTTTTGCGCTGTGAAATCGCCGCCGGGGTTATCGCTGTCCCAGTAGTGAAATTCATGGGCACGTATGTCGTCACCCGCGGCGCATAGCAGGTTATTGCGCGTCGCTGTCAGCGTAATATAGCCGAATCTTTGTAACGATTTCGTCTGATACGCGTTTGCGTCAATAACTCCGGCCATTGGGTGTCCATCAATCGCGTTGTGCAGAAGCATGAAGCCGCCGCACTCGGCAATCGTTGGTACGCCGGAACTGACGGCATTTCGGATATCTTCAAGCATCTGCGTGTTTTTTGCCAGCTTGTCGGTGTACAGTTCAGGATAACCGCCGCAGAGGTACAGCGCGTCTATATCTGGCGGCAGGTGCTTGTCATTCAGCGGACTGAAATATATAAGCTCCGCACCGTGCCGCACGAATCGCTCAAGCGTTTCTTTA
>WQVW01000223.1 GCA_009785655.1 Oscillospiraceae bacterium
GGCAGAGCGCATCCTTGGTAAGGATGAGGTCGGCAGTTCGAATCTGCCTGGAAGCTCCATATTTTAGGGTGGATCGCCGTCATGCGGTGTATCCGCTCTTTTTATTGCTCAAATTCAGAAAAAACTGTGGAACTTCGCAGAAAATCATGGTAAAATTTAGCACATACAATTTAATGATTAAGGAGCGGCAAATTATGAACGTAACAGAAGCAGTCATTTCAAGGCGGTCAATCCGGGCATTCACGCCCGATGCGGTGAGCAAGGAACTACTTATGGAGATATTTGAAGCGGCTGTCAGGACGCCTTCCTGGGCCAATTCTCAGCCCTGGGATGTGTTTGTGGCTTCCGGCGAAACGCTGGATCGCATCCGCACCGCGTATGTGGAAAACTACAAAAACGCTGTCCCACCCACAGCAGAAATCGAACGCCCGATTGAGTGGCCGGAGGCCGCGAAGAAGCGGACGCAAGGGCTGGGTCCTGATATGCAGAGAGATTGTGGGGATGCAGCCAGCCAATTCATGGTGTTAAATCAAAACATGTTCTACGCACCGACAGTAATCTTCCTGTGTTTGGATAAACTCTACGCGCACTGGGGGCTGTATGATCTCGGCGCCTATGCGCAGAGCGTCGTGCTGTTAGCGCAAGAACGCGGACTGTCAACAATCCCGGCAATCACAGCGGTGGCTTATCCGGACGTTTTGCGGCGCGAGTTGAATATTCCCGATAACCTCAATGTAGCGATCGGCATTCCAATAGGCTATGTCGATGAAAGCAATAAAATAAACAACTTCAACAGCGGCAGAAGTCCGCTGTCTGAAACAGTTTTCTTCTTCGACTGATTTTCACGCACGAAAAGGGCGGCCATTCTCGGCCGCCCTTATAATCAATGCAGGGGCGGGTGGCAATCTGCCCGTGACCCGGCGTGGTTTTTGTGATCCGGCGGGACGATTGCCATCGCCCCCTACGACATCCTGTGCAGATCGCCTAGCGCGATATAGTAGTCACTCACTTCAAGTGCTCTGATTAAGTTTCCGGGTACAGCCAGGTTCAAATTCTGCCCGTCTGTTAATGAGCTTGAGGCCACACCAATCACTTGGCCGAGCCTGTTGAACACAGGGCTGCCCCCACTGCCGAACGAAATGGCCGCTGTGAATTGGAAATAAATACTGCCGTCTATCTCGCGGCTTGTATTGGATATAATACCTTCTGTAATTGAATTCACCAGCCCTTGCGGACTACCTATGTTGAAAATCGTATCTCCCGTTTCAACACGGTCTGAATCCGCAAGATTAAGGTAGCTGACTGCATCCACACCAATTGATATGATTGCCAAGTTGTTTATACGACAGTGCGCGCTTACACCCAGTACCGGGAAGCTTTTTCCGTTATTCAGCGTAGCGATGGCGTTATCTGCAAATTCTACCACATGCAGATTGGTCACGGCAAGTCCTGTGCTTGAGATGAAGAATCCGCTGCCGATTCGTGTAATTCTCCCCAAAGCATCGAACATTTCAAGCATGAAAATGGCACCGGCACTGCGTTCAAATATAGTCTCTGCTGAGATTTGAGCGGGCAGTGATACATTCACACGTTCTGCGGGTGCAATTGTACGAACCATAATGGCCGCCGCTTCGGCACGGGTTATGTGGGCGTTCGGAAAAAATGTCCCGTATTTGTCAGCCCCCGCGAGTATTCCAGCACGATAAAGCGCGTAAACCGCTTGCGTAAAGCTGGAGTCAGAGACGACATCTGTAATGCCACCATCCGCAATCTCGTTTATTTCGCTGAACACTTCATCGGGCAACGCGTTATATATAAGCTTCGCAAATTGCGCACGTGTAGCGGGCATCCTGTAATCTCCGTGGGCTGTTATTATTCCGTTATCAAGCGCATAATCAGCATAAGCCGTGTAGAACGCCCTCCCCGCTGCTGCCGTAACATCGGATGACCCTGTGTAATAGATGTGCCGCATTCGCACCGCAAGCGTCACCGCTTCCCCAAGCGTAAGCCATCCGCCCGGGGCGAACAGTCCATCACCTCTGCCGCGGACTAAGCCATGATTATAGACCGATTCAACATACCCGGCAAACCAGTCGGCTCCACCGACGTCGCGGAATTGACCCGTTGTGAAATTCCCGGAAGATCTAAAATTATCAAATCCGGCCGCAGCAGACACCGTCGTCACCGAATGTGACAGCAATATCCCAGCGGCCAGCATTGATATTATCGCTTTTCTCATCGTTCATCCCTCGTCATTATCATTGGTTTTGCACCATTATATACCAAGCCAGTGCATATTTCAACAAATATAGGAGGCACTTATGCGAAAGACAAAAATCGTAGCGACTTTAGGCCCATCTACTGACAACCCGGATGTTTTGCGCGCCATGCTGAACGCCGGCATGGACGTGGCAAGATTCAACTTTTCCCACGGTTCGCATGAAGAACACAAAGGAAGAGTCGAAATGCTGCGCAATCTCTGCAATGAAATGGGATTAACGGTCGCTATGCTCGCCGATACGCAAGGCCCGGAAATCCGGCTTGGGAAGTTTAAAGACGGCAGGGTAGAACTTTCCCCCGGCGATGTTTTCACTCTGACCACCGATAATATCACCGGTGACTCCGCGCGCTCCAGTGTGACTTATCCCGGACTTTCCAGTGAAGTGGCACCCGGCAACCGTATTCTTTTGGAC
>WQVW01000224.1 GCA_009785655.1 Oscillospiraceae bacterium
ACCCCAAGGCGGTGTTTTTGACTGGCTTATCATTGCAGGGATACTCATATTATCAATCACTGCCATCACAGGAATTGCTGTGCTTTGCGGATTGCTGTCAAAGACGGCGGAAAGCGCTGGCGGCCTGATGTTCCCGCTCTTTATCCTGCCCTTTGTAAGTTCTGGATTTGCACCGACTGACACCATGCACGCAAGCATCCGGTGGTTTGCAGAGTATCAGCCCATGACCCCGATCATTAATAGCGTTAGAGCATTGATGCTCGATGTGCCTGCGGGCAACGATTTGTGGTTAGCCTTGGCCTGGTGTGTTGGCATAACCATCATCGCTTTTCTTGTCGCAGTGCAGGTTTACAAGCGTAAATTGAAATAAGTACACGGTGCGTTATGGCCTCAGATTTGTCGTGGAGCAATTCTTGGAAAAGCATAAAGAAGCAGTGCATAACATTTTGTTATGCACTGCTTCTAATTATGTGTTTACCGAGGCGGTGGATATAGTGCAAAGACTTCCAACAGACCATCATATATCGCTTGCGCGGCCTGACGCTGGAACGTTTCAGTGTTCATGACGGCAAGCTCTTGCGAATTGCTCATGAAACCTAGTTCCAGCAGTGTTGCCGGGATTTCGGAGTATTGCAGCACCACAAAAGCCCGGTTGTGAACACGCCTGTCTGGAAAGCCTATCTGACTTACCAACTGCCGTTGCATAATTTCGGCAAGCCCTCTGCCGCTGAGCAGATGAGCGTTATCATAAAGATCGTCATAGATATTGTTTTCTTCATATGGTTCGTCGCAATCACAGTAATCGTCATCATTGTAATCGCAAGAGTCATCTGGGATATAGTAGAAATAAAAAGATTCTATACCACGGGCATTGCGGTTTAACGCCGAGTTATGGTGAATTGAGATGAAAATGTCACCCACTTCATTTCCCAGACGGGCGCGAGCCCGCAGTCCCACAGAGGTGTCCGAATTCCTGGTGGTGTAGGCTCTGATATTTTCGTTCTGTTCAATCAGGTCAAGCAATTGCAGTGTGACGGCGAGATTCAGGTCGCTTTCTCTTACACCGCTTTGGACTGCGCCGGGCTGATTGCCGCCGTGTCCCGGATCAATGACCACGATGAAGGGGTATCTTTCGCTGGGGTGTATCGCGCGGATTATGTAGTCATTTTCATCTTCCGACAAGTCAAATAATTTAAGCTGTTGAAGGTGAAAAGTCAGGCTTATCGAACTGTCCCGAGTATTTTGAACAACGGATACCGATTGAAAATAATCATCAAGGATGGAAAATTCGCCGGAATCAATATGTGACGGATTGCTTGTGGTTAGCGTAATTATGTATTGATGCTGGTGATACAAATCCATATGGACAGCTTGGTTTAAATCCATGGTGAAGCCATTTGTTTTAGAGATGCGGAAAGTTTTTTCCTCGGAGTCGTATTGAAAATTCGACGGGAAAACAATGCGAGGTTCTGAGATGTCTATAGAAGGTTCCGCCGTGAGATTGAGAATGGTATTTATCAGCGAACCGCTCGAATTTCCGGAGGGCGCACTGCTGGCATGGGCTGCCCCTGCTATGGGTTGAAGTGCGATTATTGTGATAAGGATATAGAATATAAACAATGCCGCACTGGGCGCAATGCCGTTTGTGATTATTCGCTGAACTCTGGAATGTAAGCGTTTTAGCGTGTCTTTCATGAAATCTCCTTGTTGCCGTTACTACGAAAACATCAAATTATTACAAAGTATAACAGGATAACTGGTTTTTTGCAAGCAGGAAAACCATAAATCATTGTGTGACTTATGGTTTTCCGTGGGCGGAGTTGTTTGAATGATGCGATAACAAGCGAACGACAATCCTCCGCAGGGAATCAAATTCAGCGTTTCAACGTATCCGCAGATATGATATAATGCGAATATGACGAAATTTGATATACTTAAACGATATTTTGGATACACCTCCTTTTGCCCGGGGCAGGAAGCACTGATAGATGCGCTTTTGTCGGGGCAGGATGCGCTGGGTATCATGCCGACAGGGGCGGGGAAGTCGGTGTGCTACCAGATTCCGGCGATGCTTCTGCCGGGGGTAACGCTGGTGATATCCCCGCTGATTGCGTTGATGAAAGACCAGGTGACCAACCTGATAGAGCGGGGCATACAAGCGGCGTTTATCAACTCATCACTCACCTCTGGAGAGTGCAAGGATATTTTGCGAAGGGCTGCGGCGGGACAATATAAAATTATCTACATAGCCCCGGAACGACTTGAGACAGAGGCGTTTTTGCGATTTGCGGAGAAAACAAAAATCTCCCTGGTGGCGGTAGATGAGGCGCATTGCGTATCACAATGGGGGCAGAATTTCAGGCCGAGTTACTTGAAAATTGCGGGATTTATTGACAGCCTGCCGTTCCGCCCGGTTGTCGGTGCATTTACCGGGACTGCCACCGATAAAGTGAAAAGCGACATGATTCACCTGCTACGGCTGCAGGATACGCAGAATATAACAACCGGTTTCGACCGGCCGAACCTATATTTTGAAGTAGTAAAGCCGGGGAGCAAATTGTCATATTTGAAAAAATTAATCAAAAAGCGTCAAGAGAAGAGCGGGATAGTTTATTGCTCAACCAGAAAAACAGTTGAGTCTGTGTGCGAAGATTTGCGGCGGCACGGAATTTCCGCCGTGCG
>WQVW01000225.1 GCA_009785655.1 Oscillospiraceae bacterium
ACAATCGGCAGCATTTCTTTCGGCACCGATTTCGACCATGGCAGCATCCGCGTACCAAACCCCGCAGCGGGGATTACAGCTTTTGTTACTTTCATTATAATTTCACACTCTTTCCATTGTATAAATCCGTCATCAGCCTATATACCGGCGTCCTCGGTAAAAAATGCAGAATAGGCAGGCCGATGGCATATAAAACACCGAGCTGTCCGAGGCCTACTTGAAGGCCGAATGTAGCAAACGCAGGCCAAAATGCCGCCCCACCGTCTGTCGTATACCAGGCGATCAATGCACCGATCGCCACCGCATTGACGATCACCGGCGGTGCGCACGCAAGCACTTTCAGCTTAAATGAGTCTCTGTTGATCAGTCCGATCCGCATTGTGCATAATGCGGCAATCAGCGTGGCTGTCGAACCGACGATGACATCCAGCAGACCATAAGGGCTGAAAATGTTCGAGAGTATGACCCCGACAAAAACACCCCAAACCGAATGCGGAAAGAAAAATGGCAACACCGTCAATGCCTCTGCAACGCGGAACTGAAGCGGCCCGAAACTGATGAAGACAGTGCCTATCGTCAATGCCGCATAAAGTGCAGCGATCACGCCGGAAAGTGCCAGTCTCCGGATTCTGGTTGTGCTGGTTGCCATTTTTTTTACCTCCGATATGCATCAAAAACGCCGCGAAGTGCAATAAGATTCTGCTTACCTTTCTTGCACAAAAGGTAAGCAGCCACAATAAGACTGCCTATACAGTCCATACTTTTTAGATAAATCAATTGAGTGTTTATATCCATCCTGCTTTTTGAAATCAGCGCGCAGATATTCAATCCCATATTCCTGCGCAAGCTTTCCGCTGATTTCATTTAGCAGTTTCGCATTTTTGTGCGGACTGACCGACAACGTGGTTGTGAAGCAGCTGTATCCCTCATCCGCCGCAAGCCGTGCCGTTTCACTCAAACGCAGATTGAAGCACCTCTCGCATCGGCGTCCACCTTCAGGCTCGTCCAAAAACGGCACTGTCGCGACTTTAAACACATTAGGATCATATTCGCCCACGATAAGTGCCGTTCCGGCATATTCTGGTAACGCAAGCATCCGGCGCAACTCCGTCAATCGTTTGTCGTATTCCTCCGGCGGCTGTATGTTCGGGTTATAGAACAGCACTGTTACGTCATAAGACTGTGACAGCAGTGCGATCACATGACTCCCGCAGGGCGCACAACAACAATGCAACAGTAATCTTGTCTGACTAGAAATATTTTGTAATCCCCGCTGTCGCCAACGCAACATCCGCGCTGACGATGATTGTGAACTTCACATGCTCACGTTTGCTGAATGTATCGCACCAATTGAGAAATTCTTCAAGATTTCCGTCAATGCCGTCAACCCCGATTATGCGAAGCAGACTGTCTATAAAAATATGCGTTATATCATAATTGGCCGAATGGAGACCGCTAATAAACCCTTTTAAGAAAACATATCCGTCAAAATCATATTGCGTCGCCTCGATCAGTCTGACTTTATGCGGAATATCGTGCATAAGCTTCATGCCTTTTTCGATACAGACAACGTCGCCCCGCTCCTCTTCAAGCGAATTGTGAACCAGCTCAATCAGCTGTTTGGTTTTTCCGGAGCCTTTTAGACCCATTATTACTTTAACCATTTTAAAGCACCCCTTTTATTTTTGTCATATTTCGCAACCGCGAAACGATTTCAATTAATTGCTCTATGATATTTTACCAGTTTTCGGGTCAGCATTCAACCTATATTTCTAAATACCGAGTATTGCGTACAGATTTTTTTTATAAGTTTCCACCCCCGGCTGGTCGAACGGATAGACACCGGAGATTGTCGCCGAAATCGCGCAGGATCGCTGGAAAAAATACACCAGCGCACCGAACGCCGCCGCCGTCAATCCCGGCGCATGGAGTTCTATCACCGGCACTCCCCCGTCGATATGCGCTTGCTTCACAGCTTCCGCCGCCGCGCGGTTGATCTTGTCCAGACTAAGTCCCGCCAACGCGCCGATCTTATCGTCATGTATCGACCCACCCGGAATTGCAAGTTCCACTCGCGGCTGATCAAAAGTGACGAACGTTTCCATCAGCGTCCGCTCACCTTCTTGAATATACTGTCCCAGTGAGTGCAGATCAGCTGTGTGATCGGCGTATGCCGGGAATATTCCACACCCGGCTTTGCCCTCACTCTCGCCGAAAAGCTGTTTCCACCATTCGCCCATGTGTTTGAAAACCGGTTCAAACGACGCCAGAATTTCTATCTTCTTGCCTTTCCGGTAAAGTGCCTGCCGTACCGTTGCGTACAGCGCGGCGTTATCCCGCCCCGTCTCCATTTCCTCGCGCGCACCGAGCAGCATCCCGTCAATATCAATCCCCGCGACAGCGCACGGCAACAGACCGACAGCCGTCAGAACACTATATCTCCCACCCACGCCGGGCGGCATTTCAAGGCAACGATATCCCTCCCTGGCTGCCATTTTGTACAACAGCGAACCCGTGTCCGTCGTGACGTATAGTCTATCTTTCAATCCCGCCTGACCATATCTTGTCAAAAGCATCTCTTTGAAAAACCGCAATGCGATTGCCGTTTCTATTGTAGACCCCGATTTTGACACAACGTTCACCGAAAAATCCCGCGAGCCGATTTGCTCGATTATCCG
>WQVW01000226.1 GCA_009785655.1 Oscillospiraceae bacterium
GGCCATCATGCCGCTTGGTGCGCCGATTGGCAGCAATATGGGGCTGTTGACACGGGATTTTATCAAAATTCTGATCGCAGAGATCGACCTGCCAATCATCGTAGATGCCGGCATCGGTCGCCCATCTCAGGCATGTGAGGCGATGGAACTCGGCTGCGCTGCCGTGATGGCAAACACCGCCATCGCAACGGCGGGAGATGTTGCGGCGATGGCTCACGCATTCCGGCTGGCGATTGAAGCCGGCAGGGCGGCGTTCCTGGCAAAACCCGGACGAATCCTGGAATCCGGCGGTGAAGCATCGAGTCCGTTGACCGGATTTTTGGAGGATTAACGCGATGGAAGATATAAGCTCTGACATACTACATCAGGTGCTTGCGGAGTCGGCGAAATATTCTCCGGAAGATTTCACGCCGGATGATGTGCGTGCAACTATAGAGAAACAGAATCGGTCACAGCGCGACTTCGCGGCACTGCTCTCCCCGGCGGCAGCGGAGTTGCTGGAGTCAATGGCGGAGAAGGCCAAGGTTGAAACAGCGCAATATTTTGGCAACGGCATACGACTATTCACACCGCTGTATCTGGCGAATTACTGCGTCAATCAATGCGTTTATTGTGCGTTTAACGGCAAAAACAAAATCCTGCGTGGCAAGCTGACACGGGATGAAATCCTGCGAGAGCTGACCGCCATCGCGGCGACTGGTCTGGATGAAGTCCTGCTGTTGACAGGAGAATCCCGCGCAAAATCGGATGTCGAGTATATCGGCAAGGCTGTCGCACTCGCGGCGGGGATTTTCAGCACAGTTGGACTTGAAATTTATCCGCTGGACACGGATGAATATGCCTATTTGCGCGAAAAAGGTGCGGATTTTGTCAGCGTGTATCAGGAGACGTACGACACAGCGTTGTATGAACGCGTCCACCCGGCGGGACCGAAGCGTTGTTTCCCCTATAGATTCAATGCGCAGGAACGGGCAATTTTAGGCAGAATGCGCGGCGTGAGTTTCGGTGCGCTGCTGGGCTTAGGCAATTTCCGCCGTGACGCGTTCGCCGCTGGATTGCACGCATGGCTGCTGCAACAGAAGTATCCCCATGCCGAGGTATCGTTCTCTGTGCCGAGGTTGCGATCGTTCGAGAATCATCCAGAGGGCGGTTCGCATGGCGTTGGAGAGCGAGAACTCTTGCAAGTGATGCTGGCTCTGCGGCTGTTCATGCCATTTGCCGGAATCACCATCTCCACACGCGAACGACCAGGATTCCGTGACAACGTGCTTGGACTATGCGCAACAAAGATATCGGCCGGGGTCAGCGTCGGCGTCGGCGGGCATGAGTCAGAACAAAAGGGATCGGAGCAGTTTGAGATTTCCGACTCCAGAAGCGTGGATGAAATACACCGCGTGATACAGTCCCGCGGACTGCAGCCGGTGTATACGGATTATATTAGGGTCTGAGCCTTCCCCCTTCGTGCGCGAAGGGGGCTTTGGACAAGGGATGACAAAACACCCGGCTCTGCGGAGCCACCCTCTTTACTAAAGAGGGCTAAGGAGGGCAGCATAAAATGAACCATGTTGATACAACATTGTATCTGGTCACCAATAGCGATGGATTCAGCGAAGCCGAATTTCTGGAGACTATAGTACAAGCGTGTGAAGGCAGCGTGACGTTGGTGCAGCTGCGGGAGAAAGAGCGGTTCGGCAGGGAGTATTATGAACTTGCGGTGAAAGCCAAAGCTGTCACCGACAGATTTGGCGTACCGCTGATTATTGATGACCGTGTGGATATAGCGTTAGCCGTTGATGCGGCAGGGGTGCATTTGGGGCAGACTGACCTGCCGATAGCGGCGGCGCGGAGAATTATGGGGCCGGGGAAAATCATAGGAGCGACTGCTAAAACGGTTCCGCAAGCACTTCACGCCGAATCCGAGGGCGCGGATTATCTCGGTGTCGGTGCGATTTATCCCACGACGACTAAGGTGGTGACGGTGCTTACGCCCGTTGCGACGCTTAGTGAAATCGCGCAAACCGTCAAGATTCCGGTCATCGCAATCGGCGGGCTTAATGCCGGGAATCTTGACGTCTTGTACGGCAGTGGGGCGGATGGCATCGCTGTTGTGACTGCTATTATGAACAGCGCGAATCCAAAACAAGCGGCGCAAGAACTGCGTCGTTTAACGGAGATGACATTGTAGGGGCGGCCTGCGGCCGCCCGCGTGACTGGTTAATACGGAGGGAAAATACAAGTGTTAAAGATACTGACAATCGCGGGTTCTGACTCAAGCGGCGGGGCGGGGATTCAAGCAGACCTCAAAACCATCGCCGCGCACGGCATGTACGGGATGAGCGTCATCACGGCACTGACGGCGCAGAACACCACCGGGGTGTTCGCCGTGCAGGAATCCACGCCGGAATTCACTGCCGCGCAGCTGGACGCTGTGTTTACCGACATTTTTCCCGATGCCGTGAAAATCGGTATGGTATCAAGTGCGGAGAATATTCGCGTTATCGCCGACCGGCTGCGGCATTATCAGACTCGGAACATTGTATTGGATCCTGTCATGATATCCACCAGCGGATCTAAGCTGATTTCCGACGGCGCGATTGATACACTGATGCGCGAGCTTGTCCCACTCGCACGCGTGATCACTCCCAACC
>WQVW01000227.1 GCA_009785655.1 Oscillospiraceae bacterium
GTATATCGACCGTCAGCCGGATATGTGGCAAAATCAATTTCAACACTGTAGGTTAACGACACTGTGTAGATGTCCCGGCCGTTTAGGCCATCCGGAACCGTATAGGTAAAGCCGGTGTGGTCAGTGTTGATGGTGATCGGTTCGCGGGCGATATAGTTGCCGCTCTGGTCGTACAGATAGGCGTAAATTACTGAATCGGCAGTCGTCATGCCGGCGCTAAGCGTGTCGGTGACGGTCACGCCATTTAAGAGGGTGAGCCCATCGCCAATATGGCAGTTCCAGGTGATGGTGCCGTCACCTGCTTGGGTCGCCCATTTATTAAGAAAATAATTGGTGACCGGCAGCCAGATGGCGTGGTTATCCGTCAAATCGTTTCCGGATGAGTCTTTGCCGGAAGCGGATACACTATTTGAAATGGAAAAGTCATAGTTTCTGCGTCCCGATGACACTTCACCCCAGCTTTGGATATAAGGGTCGGCGTCTAAGGTATAAGTAAGAGTGATGGTTTCACCTCTTGCCAATACAATCTCGGGAAAGTCGATTACAAACGAGTTGCCGCTACTTTCCCAAGGAATGGGAGAAATTACGTACGGCTCTTTATCTCTGACTTGTACAGTGATTTGCGTGAGGGAAGCACTTGCCAAATCGGAGGGTACGTGATGGGTTCCGCCCAGCGCATCCCGCAAGGAGATTTGGCTGATATCGCCGCCGAGGGCTGTGACGAGAATTTCGTAGTCAATGGTGCGGGCACTTTTGTTGTAGCCGAAATGTTTTTTCACCACATCAAGCTTTGTATCATAATCGGGCGGCTTTACAGAAATCGTAACCGTGTGATTGTTGCCAAAGTCAACGTAAAGCAGGTCATCAAGATCGGTAAACTGTGCTGAAAGGAAGATGGTAAAAGAGATATCAGTATATTGATCAAGTAGATTCACGCCTGGCGTTGCGATTCCATTTTTATTGCAGTCATCGAATCTGACCGTCACTAGGCCGTCAGTGGTGACGCTGTAGTGACCAATGGTGGCACCGTTTTCGGCAAGGATCGGTATATTGAGCTCGGCAGAAGACACATGAAGCTCACTTGGCAAAACATAGCGCAGCAGGCCGTCTGTACCATATCCAAATTGGAAGGATGCGATTTCCCTAAATGTAATGGCAAACTCGTAATTCTCATAGATGATCACATCGCTCCCAGAGGGGATCACATTGCCGCTTTCATCGCTCAACACAATATGGTCCACGAAGTTGGCGAGATCCCACCGGTCTGCACTGCCCGCATAAGTGAGGGGAAATGCGGACAAGGCTATATTCGCACACAAAGCCACCGACAATAATGAGAATAGTAAGGAAAAAAATTTTCTTCGTTTCATCGGGACACCTCCTTGAAAATTGAACCAAATCAGTCTGTTTTGTGAACAATAAGTTAATTATATATTGCAGTATATCATGTGTTTAGAATATTGTCAAGAGTTATTTACAATTTATTTAAAAATAAATCACAAACAATCCATTAAATCGATCGCCAAACATCAAAACGCCCACAACCGTAATAGGTTGCGGGCGTTTCTTGGCGGAAGCGGTGGGATTCGAACCCACGTGCCCGTGAAGGCAACTTGATTTCGAGTCAAGCTCGTTATGACCACTTCGATACGCTTCCAAACATTAAATACATTACTCGAACGCAAAGTACAAATGTAAGTATACAAAACGAGGAAAGCCTTGTCAAGGGAAGGGCCAACACCTGCATAAGAAAAATTGAATTTTAGGGGTTGACAAATGGAAAAGTCGCATGTATTATTGTATTAAGCAAGCAGAACAATAATACAGTCTGGTCAAATGGGAGGCGGAGACATGGCATGGGATTTAAACAGTGCAAGGCCGATTTATACGCAGATTGCGGATGTGATTCGGCGGCGAATTGTGGGCGGCGTATATCCAACCGGACATAAGCTGCCCTCGGTGCGAGATTTGGCCAGCGAAGCGGCTGTCAACCCTAATACCATGCAGCGGTCGTTTGCTGAGCTGGAGCAAGAGGGATTGATTTGCACCGAGCGAACAGCCGGGCGGTTTGTGACAGAGGATCAAAGCGTCATTGAAACCCAGCGGGAGCGGTTAATTCGTAGTGCGGTTTTTGAGTTTGCAGAAAAGATGCGAGGGATTGGCGTGGAAAGTGGCCAATTGTGCGAACAGATTGAAACTGTATTAAAAGAAGGAGATGAGAAGTTTGAAAATTAATTTTCAAACGCACAGAGGAAAGGAATAGTTATAACTATGAGTGAACTACTAAAAGTGAGCGGGCTCGTCAAGCGATACGCTCAAGTTCGGGCGTTGAATGAACTAGACTTAACGTTGGAACCGGGGCGCATTGTGGGACTGCTTGGCCCCAACGGCAGCGGCAAAACCACACTGATTAAGCTGCTGAGCAATATTCTAACCGCAGACAGCGGTACGATTGAGATTGCCGGGCAGCCGCCGGGCATCGCAACGAAGGCCTTGGTATCCTACCTGCCGGAGCGGACGTATTTGCCCGGGTGGATGAGTGGCGAAGAGGTCATTGCTTTCTTTGCGGATTTCTATGAAGACTTTAACATAGCAAAAGCATATGAGATGTTGGAGCGATTGGGGATTGATAAAAAGCTGAA
>WQVW01000228.1 GCA_009785655.1 Oscillospiraceae bacterium
TCCTGTTTCGCTGGAACAACCCTTGCATTTTTCGAGCAAATCCATATATTCTTTTTCAACAGCTTCGCCAGACATGCCATATTGGGCTGCAATTTTTGCCTTTAGTTCGCTCGGGTTTCGGAGTGCCCTGCTCATGGGCAAAGTTGCGCAGGATATCCACCCGGTATTTCTGCCGCCTTGATTTATTGTGGTGTAGGCTGTGAAGCGAGGCAGAGCCATGAAGTCTTCCGGCTTTAATTCCGGCGCCATCGCCGCTATGTCTTTTGCATCCGCAGAGGACAGGCCGAAAATAATTTTGTTGCGGCAGTTGGCAGCGATTCCCGCCCTCACCAAAGGTGGCAGCTGCTCCAAATATTGATGTGCGAGTAAAAATCCAACACCGAGACCTCGGCTCATACTAAGTGCATCTGCGATATCTGTTTGCAAAGCCAAATAGTCTTGTAGCTCATCGATTGCAATGGTAATTAGCGGACGCTGATTGCTTGGCAGTTTGGCGCGGTTCAGGGTTAGAACCCAGGCCAAAGATACCAGCATAGATCCCAAAAGTTTAGCTGACTCACTGCCAATCAAGCCTTTGTTGAGTGGTACGAGCACAATGCGTGGGCGTTTAGGGTCAAACAGTTCAGTTAAATTGAACTTCGGAGATGATTGGCCTAGCACATTGCGAAGTCCGGGCCGAAGCAGAAACTGCCGGAGTTTATTTAATACAGGCAGGATTTCTTGCCTCTGCTCACTGTCCTTCATATTTTCAAACGCTGTCCAAAAGGCTTCCAACCCGATTTTGTCGTTGATACCGGCGGTGATTTTCTTGCGGAACTCCTTATCCGTAAGCATGGTGGGAAGCCACAACAGTGAACTGCCTTCAATCTTTGCCAGAGTCAACAGTGCATGGGACAAGACATCTTGTGAACGAATACCCCAATTTTCCTTGAATACTTCTTGGAAAACGGCTAGTATTGCGTCTGCCACCAAGTTTGGGTCATAGCCCTTTGAGAGTGCCAGCGGATTGAATCCAACAGGCGATCCAGCTGATGGGTCAATTACAACCACATCATTCTCTCGGTGCTTGGGAATCCTAGCCAATATGTCATTGACCAAATCAGCCTTAGGGTCGATCACCAATACCGATTTATTCAAATAGATATCGCTCAAAATAGTGTTCAACAGAACGGTGCTTTTGCCGCTGCCGATAGGCCCCATAACATGCGTCTGGAGTTTGGCATCCTCCGGTGAAATGGACAGTTTGTGCTTTTTGTCCAAGCTCAGGGCAAAAGTGCGGTCATCATTCTTGCGCGGGTTCTGATACCATGCCGGCGGCAAAAGTTGTCGCGGATGAAGCCCCTGGACTCCCGGCAATTCATCCTCGCCGCTTGGCAATAAGGTTAGAATCGCTAACTCCTTAACTGAAAGCCGATTAGTAAAATGCCACGGAATGTGCGCCCGATCCAGTTTTTCAGGCTTTTCGTTAGACGCGTTGATGGTGACACCTGCCGAAGTCAGCGTGCGCAAGGCACTTAACAAGCTGAGTATGTGCGCCGGGGCAGATGAGCGAGTGCCGGTAGCGCCTATCCTTATGTGGACATCGAAGCTATGGCCACATAGTTTTTCTTTGACTTGGTTGCGAACATCTGATGACGCAGGATCGACGTTCCCGAAGGCTACTTGAAGCCAATTAGCACTTGGATCAGGGATATTTGGAGCCACATGCGTTGGGTTAAATGCGTGCCCGATTACAAGCTGCAACACAATCTGCTCGTTGCCCTTCACTTGTGCCATAGCTGCCAAACTTGCCCTAGCCACGGCTTCTTGCATCTCTGTGTTCAAAGCCAAAGTCGGCCGCCGGATTATAAGCTGTCGAGCTTCGCTGACGGATATTCGTGTACCTTTAAACACTTTTCCAAACTGTATGTCGCCATGCGCGGCAAACACCCGTGCAATCTTTCTGATGTGTACTCTGTCGACACCGAGATAGTACCGCACCTTTGATTGATAACTGCGCACTTCAAGCACTACCGGGGTTGCCGGTGAATGTGCTGCCATATGAGTCATAACGTTCATTACAGCTTCAAACTCAAAGGGGCGGTGCCAGTTCAGTTCCATCCAGCCCATTTCTTCATAAGGGGTACGTCTCACTTCCGACACCTCCGATGACCAATAATGCGAAGGACTTCCAACGGTTCTTCCGGTTTTAACATGCGAGACAAGCGATGCTTGCGGGAGTAGCGGTCAATACGACCGCTCCGATAGGATGAAAAACTATCCTGATAACGCACACCATCACGCCGCGCAAGGTGAACACCGAGACGATGAAGGGCGGTGCTGTTGTGACTAGAAAATTTAATCATGAATAACTCCTTTCTTGCCCTGTTTTCTAGTGGCAGGTGAATCCGGGACGGGATAACCGGGAATGTCAATGTCTGATTCGATTTCATTGCCCCAGACACTCCAATCGCCAGTGGGTTTCCGCCGGGCGAAAAGCTCAAGGTACGGTCCGGGCGAACACCGCTCAATAATTTTATGGACTTCTTCGGGTTTGTGACTGTGACCTTGAAGCGGGGCAAATAGCCAGTTGGGTTGGGCGTTAAACTGGATAGGCGCTTTACCCTTCGTGCCGAGAATGATAAACTCA
>WQVW01000229.1 GCA_009785655.1 Oscillospiraceae bacterium
CCATCACTGCGTGGCCAGTGCCAAGCTGCTCTGTTTGAATGGCGAATGTATAGTCCGGGAAATAGTCTATCACGTCATCTTTTTTGTATCCGGCGACAATAATTGTATCCTTTTTGTTGATAAACGCAATTTCCCGCAGTACATACCATAGCATTGGTTTGTTGTGGATTTTTCTCATCACCTTGGGTACATCTGCATCTGCTGAGTTTAAACGTGTCCCTTTTCCCGCAGCCAGCACCACGGCTTTAAGTGTTGCATCCATGATCATTATCCTCCCTGCCGCATAGGCGGCAAAACAGTTTCTGTGATTCGTTGCACTGTATAGTTATTCGTTCGCAAGAACGTGAACACTCCGGGCAAGAGCAATGCCGTGTTTTCAGACGCATTGAATTTCAAATTCTGGCGAGTGTTGCTGTCTCTTGAAATAGCATTGATAACTCTGGGTGCTGTATCGTTTTCGCCGAAGCTCTGCGGAGAATCCCAGAGCAAAAGCACATGTTCCTGTGCCGTATCTATAGCGTTTTCGTTGTCTGAATATGCTGAGATAAGCACAGATCGCACGCTCGCTGCTTCAAAAAGCAATGCGGATGCTTCAAGATATTCCTCAAACGTGCCCTCAATCAGCCGGATGCCGAGGCTATGGCCGCTGCCGAATATTCTTCTGATCAGTCCCGGATTTTCGACAATGTCAGCGGCACTTGCAAAAAACGTGGCATTGAAACCAGTTGCCGCAGGGCTGTCAAGCAGATCTAGTATATCCTTCAATCCGCCAGCGGATAAGTCAAAAAAGCTCAGATATATTGTAGTGTCGCGGAAATCCGGCGGGGTATCCTCATCAGTGCCTGTCGGCGGAAGTGTGGCTTGTTGTGATGCCAAATGTCTCAGATAGGTCGTTCGCAAAGCACTTCTGTGCAAGCCAACAAACGATGGACCGTTAAGCATAGGATCCGGCTGGATTCTTATTATAGAGACGTGGTCGTAAGGAATTATGTCATGACCAATCTCAATAATTTCGTAGGTCAGTCCAAAAAAGGCTGCAACCTGCGCAAGCGGCACGTAGAATCTGCTGCCAACTCTCCGGGCTGACGGCCAGTTTAGTATACGCTCATCCTGATCCGTTGTATGATTCTGAATTGTATAGAAGTTGACAGTTCTGTCTCCTCTGTAAAGCTGCACCGTTTCATCAGGGATGTTCACAAGGTAATGCACCCCTGCAGAGACTAATACGTTGTGAGGTATAAAATAATGGCCGTTTGAATGAAGCGGCATTGTATTTTCGTTAAAGGGAAGCACGGTGTCGTTCACTGCGACAAAATATGGAACCACTGCCGCGCGTGAAACGGGTCTCACAAACCAGATCAAGCCAATCACCATCGCCGCGGACACAATCCCCGATATAAATCTATTTCTGATGCGCACCACGCTCACCCCCAATCAGCCTGTACATTAATTATCATGTTACTGAAATAACGCGAAAAGCTGCGTCCTGTTTTTTACCTTTGTTTTGGCGTAAATGTTTGATAAGTGCTTGCTCAATGTTGCGTGCGTGATGTAAAGCAGCTGGCACATTTCGTCGCTGCTCTTCCCGGTGCAGACCAGGGAAACGATTTCTGTTTCCCTTTTGGTAAGTCCATAATGTGCCGACGCTTTTAACAACCTATCAGCACTGAAGGGGCCGTCGTCACGCCGCGCTTGCAAAAGATCAAAATACTTGCGTTCCAGCGGGTCTTTCAGCGTGTTCATGATGTAAATGTCCCGTGCCGAAAAATCGCTGTCATCCTTATCCCGCAATATGCCCAAGATAGCCAGCGGGACATCTTTGTGCACCAGGGAGATAAATAACCCCCAAAATATGTCTTTAGGCTGCCATACCTCCCGATACACCCGCGTCTTCTCCCACTTTCCGGGCGGTATGATGTCCGATTGCCGGAAAACGGAGCTGTACGGTGACATGATGAATTCATCCCAGTGCGGATACTCGCCATCGGTAAAAAAGGCGTGGTCTGAACTGTCGTTCAGCGGCTCCGTTGAAATCGGGTTGCTGAGTACAACATGTCCGTTCTCCCTGCCGGTCTGAAATATCACACCGGTATGAAACGGTATCAGTGTGCGTATCTGCTGCAAAAATGTACTGCATGTCTCCGGATAGCCGACACAGTAGTTGATGCGCGTGGACATTTGAAATAAAAATTGCCATTCATAATCAAAAAGCGTTGAACTCATGATTATCCATCCTTTTGTCTTTTTGTAAGTACTTAAATGATGCTTATTAGGTTTTCATAATCTCGGCGAATTGCTTTATTTTTTCCTCACTGATGAGGTTCATGTAACCCGACTGTTTGCTGACGGCTTTCATCACTGTCCGCTCAATCGCGTTTGCTTTTTGCGGGTCGAATATCCCGCCTAAAAAACTGGCTGCTTTTGCCGATTGCAGCATATCCTGAGGGAAATTGCCGTCAAAATATTTCTTTTCTTCGCTGTATTCCAATCCGGATAAAAACAAGCCAAACTTTTGATCCTGCAAAGCATCCGCATTTTTTGCCAGAAACGCTTTCGCTTCTTTGCGGATTGACCCGGCATAGACTGAACTGCCGAGAATAATGCAGTC
>WQVW01000230.1 GCA_009785655.1 Oscillospiraceae bacterium
ATCCGCTTCACTGATTCAATGATATCAAGCCCCTCAAGCAGATCCACATCAATCTGGCTTGTGTCGCCAATCAGCCCGATGACTGTGCTGAGCTGCCCCACAGAAAGTTGCACGTTCAGCCCGCGTTTCTCGAACCATGTCGTCAGATTATCAATCTGCTCCCGCGTGGCGTCAGGTTTTAGTACGGCTATCATTTATATGACCATTCCTTTCAGCGCAATTTTGGATTATTATATCATGTCTCACGCTCGCACACAAGAAAAAATCTGTGCCAGCAAGCCTCTATATACCCCTGTTTTTCGAGGATGTTTTGCAGATTCAATAATGCGTCAAAAAAACGCTCCACCGAGAATCCAGGAAACTCCCATTCTATGATTTTTGCACAGTAAACAGCCGCGCCGACATCAAGAAATCGTACCATCTGGAAATGTTCACCGCTTTGTATTACGGCAAACCCGGCACTTTCTACAAGCTTTTGATTAGACTTGCGATCGTGCTGCATGTACGGCCGTATGCCGTTACCAATCAAAGTGTTGGTGAGTTCACGGTTATTTTCTTGACCGACCTGCTGCGTGATAAATACTCCACCCGGTTTTAAGACGCGGTCAACTTCTCTCATGTCAAAAGCACCGTGCTTGTTCAGCACCACGTCGAACGCATTGTCATCGTATGGGATATTGTCTATATCATCGTCAAAGATTTGGCGCACAGTTATTCCAAGCGGCGCAAGCTGTTCCACACACAGCTCATAATTCGGTTGATATCCCTCTGTTACACAAGTGTTCTTGTGCGGGTGATTAAGCGAAAGCAGTATCTCTCCGCCACCAGTGTGCATGTCCAACAGCTTATGTTCAGGGCGGAGATGCTGTTTAACTACTTCGCCGTAATCCCAAGGCAGAGGCTCTTCTATCATCCGCCCGTCAAGACGCGAAAAATCCCAGCCTTGGAATGTTGCCGCTTCTTCCGCCAGCCATTCGCGGCGTAGTTTTTCAATATCGGCCATTGCTAGTCAGACTCCTCTCCTATTAAAACCAGCCCGGATTGCTCCGAGCCGGTGTAGGGGCAGATGGTAATCCACCCGCGGTATGACAGGCCACCCATGGTGCCCCGGGACGATTGCCATCGTCTCCTACGATTTTACAAACTTCTCTAAACGATCCATTCCCTCTTTGATGTTTTCCTGCGAAGCCGCATACGTCAGCCGCAGGAAATTATCGCACCCGAATCCAGTGCAGGATACCACCGCCACGCGGCCGGACTCCAACAGTGCCAGCGAAAAATCGTCGCTGTTTTGGATGACTATTCCGCCGAGGGTTTTACCGATCATCTTTTCAATATTTATCATGATGTAGAACGCACCGTCCGGCGTCCGGCAGGACAGTCCCTCAATCGCGTTGACTCTGCCGACGATATAGTCACGCCGCGCTTGGAACACGTCGCGCATTTTGTATACTGCTTCCTGCGGGCCGGATAATGCTTCCGCCGCCGCGATTTGGGAAATCGTACTCGGCGAACTGGTGGAATGGCTGAGATAGTTTGCCATCACCTCCGCGATTTCCGCGTTTGACGCTGTGTAGCCGATCCGCCAACCTGTCATCGCATATGATTTCGACACGCCGTTGACAATGATCGTGCGTTCTTTGATATCATCCCCCAAGGCGGCTATACTGGTGAATTTTTTCCCATCGTAAACAAGCTCGCAATATATCTCGTCGGAAATGATGTATAAATCGTGCTTTACACAGACCGCCGCGAGTTCCCGCAGCTCCTGTTCATTGTACAGCATCCCTGTCGGGTTGGACGGGTTGTTGATGATAAACAGCTTCGTCTTCGGTGTCACCGCCGCTTCTAACTGCTGGGCAGTTATCTTGAAATCGGCAGATTCCGGCGCAGACACAACCACCGGCACGCCGCCTGCCATTTTTACTGATTCTGTATACGTTACCCAATACGGCGCGGGGACGATCACCTCGTCTCCCGGATTGAGCAGTGTTTGAAGCGCAACGTAAATACTGTGTTTCGCACCGCTTGCGACAACTATTTCGTTCGGCGAATAGCTGATATTGCAAACGGCCTTCAGCCTATCTGCAACCGCTTGCTGTAACGCTGGGGTCCCGTTGGCTGGAGTGTATTTCGTCTGCCCGGCTTTTATCGCCTGGATCGCGGCCTCACATATATTATCGGGCGTGTTAAAATCGGGTTCACCCGCACCGAATCCAACCACATCTATCCCATCTGCTTTCATCTGCTTGAACAGCGCATCCACCTTCAACGTCGCAGACGCCTGCACCTGCGCCGCCACTTTCGCTAATTCTTTCATAACATTCTCCCCTGCTGATTTTTGGATATTATTATATTGCACGGCGTGTGGAATTGCAAGTGTTTATATTATGTCTTGCAAAGAAAAATCGGTGCGTGTCATGTGGAACTCGATAAAATCCAAAATCTGCGGAACATAAAGCGCACCATGGTCGTGAATCCACTTTTTGTACATTACAAAGTTGTGACCCCAGAATGGAAATGCAAGATTGTAAAACGTATTGAACGCCGCGCGTTCCGCATTGTTAAAGCTATACTCCC
>WQVW01000231.1 GCA_009785655.1 Oscillospiraceae bacterium
ATCTTACCGAACACCCGGCCATCCGGACTGAAAAGCCCCTCCACCGCAAAATCTGACCCGTTTGGGTTGACTGTTGTGGTCATTGATGGTATTCCGTTCATGTCGGTATATTGCGTCGCTATTTGCCCTGTCTCTATCAGGCTTTTCATCGTTTCATCCGAAGCGGTGAAGCGCCCCTCTCCGTGTGATATCGCCACGGCATGTATATCCCCTGCCGCACTCAGACTCATCCACGGTGAATGCACGGATGCAACGCGGGTATAGACATATCCCGCCTGGTGCCTGCCAATCACGTTATGTGCAAGCGTCGGATTCTCCGGGCTCGGCGGCACAATTTCGCCGAACGGCACCAGCCCCAATTTGATCAGTGCCTGAAAACCGTTGCAGATGCCGAGCATCAAGCCGCCCTTTGTTTTCAAATGTTCATGCACAGCATCCGTGATGCCGGGATTCCTGAAAAATGCGGTGATGAATTTCGCGGATCCATCCGGCTCATCTCCACCGGAAAATCCGCCGGGTATAATGAGTATCTGGTGCTTCGCTATCTCCGCCGCCGCCCCGGCTATCGACTCTGCCAGCATCTCTTTCGTCAGATTCCGCACAACGAATATCTCCGCCTCACCCCCGGCACGCCGGACAGCTCTTGCTGTATCAATCTCGCTGTTTGTTCCGGGAAACGCGAAAATCAACGCTCGCGGACGCGCAAATTTTTCGTTTGCGATAACTACCGAGCGATTGTCAAAGCTGATTGCCGGTATGCCGCCCTTTTCTTCAGTCTTCGTTGGGAATACAGGTTCCAGTATCTCTTCCCAATCTGCCTTCAGTTCGGCAATGCGCAACGTTTCATTTGGGAGTTGTATGACCGGTGTTGACATCGTACGCCCCAGCGTCACCGCCTCCGGAATCGGTTTTGTAACTTCCGCAACAATCGCGCCGGGATTTGCTGCTATTAGCAGTGCAGAATCTATTTCTGCTGCACACTCAAAGCCGATTTCATTGCCGAGCGTCATTTTGAAAATGCCCTCGATCGCGCCGCCACTGGTCACCGCCCATGCCGAGACAATCGTTTTATCCTCAATAAGCTTGCGGATTTTCAACCACATTTCTTTGGGATTGCCGTTCGGATTGAATAAGACCACATCACGCCCCGCCGCTTTGAACTCCGGCGAGATCACATGCGCCGCTTCATTCGGCGCGATGGCGAATGACACAAGTGTCGGCGGCACGTCCATATCGTTGAACGAGCCTGACATGCTGTCTTTCCCACCGATGGCGGCGAGTCCCAGTTCCATCTGCGCCTCAAACGCGCCCAACAGTGCGGCAAACGGCTTGCCCCATCGTGCAGGATCATCACGCAGCCGCTCAAAATACTCTTGGAACGTCAGATACGCACGATTGGGATCGCACCCAGCGGCGACCAGTTTCGCCACTGAGGTTATCACCGCTACCTTTGCGCCCATGTATGGGCTGTATTCGGACGAATACGGATCAAAGCCAAACGACATGACTGAGCATGTTGACGTCTCACCATCGCTCACAGGAAGCAACGCCGCCATCGCCTGCACCGGCGTAGATTGCGTCCTGCCGCCATTTTTCATCAGAACGCTGGATGCCCCAACTGTGCCATCGAACATTTCATAAAGCCCACGTTGTGAGCTGAATCGGATATCTCGCACAATATGCTTCAATTCTTTTGCCATGTCCCATGGCTCACTGATGCTGTCATCACAAATGATGCCATGATAAGATTCCGGAGTCAGCACTTTTACCTGCGTATGCTTTTCAACCCCATTGGTTGACAGAAACTCGCGCGAGATGTCAACGATCACCTTTCCCTCGTGCCGCATCACAAGACGAGGAGACTCTGTGACTTCCGCGATCACATATGCCTCAAGGTTTTCTTCTGCGGCCTTTTCTATAAATGCGTCAACGTCTCCGGTATCCACGACCACTGCCATGCGCTCTTGAGATTCTGAAATGGCAATTTCCGTCCCGCTCAATCCCGCGTATTTCTTTCGCACCAGTGAAAGATTTATATCCAAGCCGTCCGCAAGCTCCCCCACTGCAACAGATACGCCGCCTGCACCGAAATCGTTGCAACGTTTGATCATCTTTGTCACCGCCGGGTTAAGGAAAAGCCGTTGAATCTTGCGTTCTTCCGGCGCATTGCCTTTTTGCACTTCCGCTGCCGATGTAACGACCGACTCCGCCGTATGCGACTTCGATGAACCCGCCGCGCCGCCGACTCCGTCTCTGCCGGTTCTGCCGCCCAGCAGGATTACTTTATCGCCTGGAGCCGGCGTTTCACGCACGACATGCTCCGCCCGCACAGCACCGACTACAGCTCCCAGTTCCATGCGTTTTGCAACATATCCCGGGTGATATACTTCATGCACGAGCCCTGTCGCAACACCTATTTGATTGCCGTATGATGAATACCCCCGCGCCGCTGTCTGTGTGAGCTTCCTCTGTGGGATTTTGCCCGGCATCGTGTCCTCAATCGCTGCGCTAGGGTCACCTGCACCTGTAATTCTCATCGCCTGATAGACATACGCCCTGCCTGA
>WQVW01000232.1 GCA_009785655.1 Oscillospiraceae bacterium
GTGATACGGCCGTTTTCACCGACTTCCAACACCGTTGTATCAGTCAGCACGTCAACGGTTGACGACTCGATTTTCTGTACGAACCGTGCGGCGTATTCCAGCCCTGTTAGTGCTTCGCCGAAATATGTCAGGCCAAAGCCGTGGTGGGTGCATTGGTTCAGGATACCGCCAAGTGCCATCTCCCGTTCAATCAACAAGACGGATGCGCCGGATTCAGCAGCGCTGAGTGCCGCAGCCATACCGGCAGGGCCGCCGCCGATGATCGCGATGTCATAACAATATATATGAACCGCCTCCATCCTTTGTGATATCTTCCGGATTGCAGCCAAGCTCACGGGCAAGGATTTCAATCACACGCTGGCCGCAGAACGCGCCTTGACATCTGCCGGAGCCAGAACCTGCGCGGCGTTTTACACCATCCACCGTCACAGCACCTTGCCGTATTGCGTCGATTATCTCCCCTTCTGATATGCCGCGGCATCTGCAAATGATCCGGTTATAAACGGAGTCTTTTGTTTCACGCGCACGGTCGTCAGAAGAGAGATCAGAAAGCCTTATCTGCCCCCGGCGATGCGGGTTGAAATCCGGATTCGGCAGCGCATCAAATGCTTTGGCTATCGTATCTGCGGCATAGCGTCCAAGCTCGTCAGCACAGGTGAGTCCCGGTGTTTTGATTCCGATAAGACTGATAAATGCGTTATCTTCGAGAATACAGAAATCATTGACGCTGCGGTCGTTGGCGACATATTGCGGATTTGGCCGCACCGCGCCGAACGAACGGATCACTTGATCTGTTGATAAGTTCGGAATTATTTCGGCGGTGAGGGATTGCAGTTGCGCAAGTCCTTCGCCTGATGTGGCCCACCATTCGCCGTCGTCCGGCCGCTCCGTTGGGCCGATTAATATATTTCCGTCCACGGTGGGGACAAGCGTCAAGCCTTTCCCTTTTTCCTCCGGCTCATGAAATATCACGTGGCGTATATGCGTTGCGGCGGTCGTGTCAAGCACCAAATAATCCCCCGCGCTTGGGGAAATACGCACTTTCGGCTCAGATACCATTTCATGCAGTTTGTAAGACTTCATTCCAGCACAGTTGATAATGCCGCGGGTGAAAAATATCTCACCACCGGTTGTTATGCTGTATCCGTCATCCAGCCGGGAAATGTGAGTCACCTCGGTGTTCAGCCGGATATCTGCACCGTTGTTTGCCGCATTTTCCGCGGCGGCGAAACAGAGTTCCCACGGCATAACTGTGCCTGTATCCGGAGAGAAAAGGCCGGAATGCACGTGCGGTGAAATATTCGGCTCAAGCGCCAAGACCTCACGGCTTGAAAGCAGTCTGATTCCCCGCACGCCATTTTCAATCCCGTTATTGAATTTTTTACGCAGAACATTCGCCCCGTTTTCGCCAAAAGCAATCATCAGCGATCCGCACGGAGAATACCGCACGTCAAGATCCGCGCACAATTGCGCAAAATTTTGAGATGCTCGGACGCACATAGCCGTCTTCAATGTGCCGGGCTTTGTATCACAGCCGGAGTAGACAATCGCGGTATTGGCGCGGCTGATACCGGTGCACAGGTCTTCACGCGCCTCCAGCAGTGCTGTTTTCAACTTATACCGCGTAAGATTCCGCGCGGCGAACGCGCCTAACAGTCCGCCGCCGATGACAATCACATCGTATCTGTTCATGACTGGAAGATCACGGTTCCGGGGTTTTCAACGGTATATCCGCCCAGATCGTCAAGCTTTTGGCGGAATGCCGATGACTTCAAAACCTCCAAGAAAGCTTGCACAGAAGGGGAGTCCCACGCGTAATCGGGTATAAGCAGATCGTACTGCTCATCACAGACCGGGACGAAGTCGAGGTCGTAGAGCTTTGATACTGAGTATATTCCAAGTCCCGCGTCAGCTGAGTCGGCGGCAATTAAAGCCGCCACCGCCGTGTGGGTGTATTCCTCACGTCCATATCCGTATATGCCAGAGGTATCAACGCCTTCGTTTTTGCAGAGATAATCCAACAGCACCCTGGTGCCGGAGCCTTTTTGTCTGTTGACATACCGCAGCCCCTCTTGTTTCAATCCGGATATATCGGTGATATTTTTCGGGTTGCCTTTTTGCAGAATCAGCCCCTGTGTGCGTTTGACGCATTCGACCAGCCGGATGCCGCCGTTTGGGAAGTATCGCTGTATAAACGGTATGTTATACTCCCCGGTTTTTTCATCCAGCAGATGCGTTGCCGCGATATGCACCTCGCCCCGGCGCACCGCCATAATTCCGCCCATGCTGCCGACGTGTGATGACCCCAGCGAAATTTGTCCGTTTGTTGCGCGTTGCAAAAGCTCTGTAAGCTCGTCCAACAGCGGATCGTGGCTGCCGATTGCGACAATTGACCGGCTGATCTGGTCTTTTGACCGCAAAAGGCGCACGCGCACTGCCTCACCGCTTTCAAAGCCCTCTACCCCTTGCGGGATATCTACGATGCCGTCGGCCTTCATGAACGATGTGACTACGCCGCTTCCGCGGGACAGCGGGGTGGCAATCAGCTTGTCATTGACAAA
>WQVW01000233.1 GCA_009785655.1 Oscillospiraceae bacterium
GCCGATGCGGTCGGCACCCTCGGGACATAGAGGGCTAGGTGCGATGGGCGGGGTTGCCTATACGAACGCGCCCGTCTTTGCCCTCTACGTCCCGAGGGTGGCTCTGCTCCAGCCGGGTGTTCTATCACAACGGGACGTCGAGGACGCCGCCCCCTACAAGTTTGGCTGATTCTCGCCTTCCCTCAGCTTGTCCAACAGCTCTTGCTTCCTGGCTATGTAGCCGTTCGGAATTCGCTCAAGATAATCCACTACGTCGATCTTTCCATGTGCCAGCAGAGATTCCAGCGTTTGCAGCGATGCAATCTCCGACCAATACGACGCCGCGCCGACATCTAACTGTAACGACAGCCGCGCATCCCGCAGCTTGGAGAAATCGAAGACCTGCTTCTCGTCCGTGCCACGCAAGTGGACGGTTCTCTCACCGTAATATTCCGACATGAAATCCAGATATACATGCCCCAAGTCCTCAATGCATTGGTAGAAATTCTGGCGCGTCAGCTCGTTCGGCACAGCGGAGGCATTTTGCAACGCGATGATTGCCGACGTGTTGTCCGGCCGCACATCTCCTAACGCCGCCCTAGTCGCACCCAGGAATGTCTGCGTATAGCTGACCGATAGTTCAATAAACTGCGCAATCTGCGGTGAGATATGCGCCGGGTCGATTATCCGCGCCACGCTATGCACATCCCCGCCGGAAATCGGTATCGCCGCACCAACGCGGTTGTCCCAGCGCGATATCCGCGTCTTGTCGTACACCACTTTCGGATATGCTGTCGTCATCAGCGATATCATGCTCATCGCAAACAGTTTGTTGATGAAAATCTGGTTCGGGATCAGCCCCGTCAGCATCGCTTGTCCGTGGTATGAATCCTGAATATAATCCCAGTTCATCCATGTCACCGGATATAGTCTAAGTCCCGTATTCCACGCGGGGCGGATAATTGACTTCCGCGTACTCTCACAGGCATGGATTTTTCCGTTCTCCCGCCAGAGTTTTAATAGCACCGTCACTTTGTCGTCCGCCTCTAACTGACTCGGCAGCTCACGCGCATCCTCGTCGGAGACTATTTCCGTATATGTTGATACGCCGTTGGACTTGGCGCGTTCCCGGGCTTCCTCCACCAGCTCCCGGCGGGAGATGATTATGTATGGTTGGCGTTCCACCTTCCTGTCATTCGGGTTGCCGAAGAAGACTCTGTTATTCTCAACCACTTCAGTGACAATCGCACCGCCGGATGGCGCATCCGCATCCCAATACGTATATAGGCACCCGTCGCCCATCACGGCGGCGTTGCGCATGAACTCGCGGGTCAACGAACTCATTTTATTCAGCTCAAACAACCGGTCAAACTCTTCATTGACAACGTTTGTGATCCCTTCCGTCTCGCGCCGCGCCCCATCCATTGGGGATGCGGCCATTTTTACATTGCCCGCAGCAAGACTTGACACCGTGAACAGCACCACACGTTTGAGGAAGTTGAACACCGGCGTCGGCAATCCGTTGGCCTCAACCCCCTCCCATTGTTTGCCGACGAAAAAGTTCTCATTATTGCGAATCGTCTCATTCAGGCTGACCACCTCATTAAACCGTAACGCTTTTTCGTATGCTTTCCAGATGACTTCATGTTTCATTCTTCACTCTCCTGCTTTTGATTCAATCCCGGGAACCTCAATGCGTAATTCAGAATATTCTCCACCCCTTGGGTAAACCGCTGTTCCGCGGCGCGATCCTGTTCCGGCGCGGGCAGGGCTTCCCGCGCTTCCAGTGCTTCCAGCCGGGAACGCAACTCCGCTAGATTTTCGTGCACCGCCTCCACCCGCTGTATCCGCTTCTCTAACAGAACGCCCAGAACCAGAATCGCCAGGAATAGTCCGTTAACCGTTGCCATTGCTATTAGTTGCATGTGTATTCCTCCTTATGTTGAATTTGTGTATGTAGGGGCGGCCTCCGGCCGTCCGTGGTCACGTTTACGTGTTAACCCATGCAGAGGGAACCGCGTCCTCGGCGTCCCCTACAGCCCATACCCTAATATCCCGCCTGCGTCGCCAAGGCCTTGTCCGGCTTCAACCTCTCCATCTGCCGCAACCTCACGCGATATGCAGAAATACCGCAGTGCATCCACCGCGTGGGTTATGTCGTGCGGCTGTGTGGCGCAGTCTGATGGATTTTTCTCATCCGCCTGAATCGTCTGCAACGCGCGGATCAACTCCCGGCAATCGTTAAAGATGACAAGACCCGGCTTGCCGTCTTCACGGATTTTCAGTGCTTCTTTTATCTGCATGTGCCCCTGCACCCTGGCATTTGCCGCACGGACTATCGGCACGCCGTTTTGGAAGAACAGCTCTGCCATCGTCCTGCCTGTGTCCTTCTGCCGCATCCACATGTCCGGCGGCGCGTAAGTGGCAGATATCCGCTCTCCGGACAACGTGCAGTCACGTATCAGCCGCGCCGCGTCCGATACCACCAAGCCGGATTGCACAACTTCCCGATACACAACGCGCCGCCCGGA
>WQVW01000234.1 GCA_009785655.1 Oscillospiraceae bacterium
TGCAGTCTGTTGCCGATAAATCCGGGCGTTGGTTTTTTCAGCACAACCGGCTTGCGGTCAAGCGACTCCAGCAGTTCCACAACAAAATCCATCACCGCCGGATCTGTAGCCGCGCCGCCGCAGCATTCAAAGAACGGAACCATATGCGCCGGATTGAATGGATGCGTGACGACAAGACGGTCTTTGTACTTTGTCATCTTCTGCCCCATCTGATCCGGCGTGATCGTCGAACTGACTGAGCAGATGGCTTTAACGTTCGGGCATGTTGCCTCAATCTTTGCCAAAATGTCGAACTTCAGCTCCAGATTTTCGTTCACACACTCAAAAATCACGTCGCAATCGGCGATATCATTGTAATCCAATGTGTATGTCAGGTATTTTTCACAGATTTCAAGCTGATTTTCTGGTGCAACACCTTGGGCTATCATCTGGCGGAAGTAGTTGTCGTAAGTCTTTTTATACTCCGGAATCATCTCCGCACGCCGGGCAACACAGGTGGTTTTGTAACCGTGACCGGTTGTCAATACCGCCATGCTGTCGCCGATCATCCCCAGGCCGATGATACCGATATGCTTTACATTGTCAAGTTTCATTTGCATCCTCCAAGTGTTAATAATCGCTGTAGGGGACGCGCCCCTGCGCGTCCCGTGATGTAACGTCCACACCCTGTAGGGACGACCGGGACGGTCGTCCCTACAGGCACACCCATGTTTCTGGAAACGGGCGGATTGCCATCCGTCCCTACCGCGGTTTCAACCCGATCATTTCTCTGGCTTCTTCCGGCGTTGCAACTTCCATTTCAAGCTCGCGGATAATTCTTGCCATACGCTCTACAAGTTGGGCGTTGGATTTTGCAAGGTCGCCGTAGCCGTAATAGATGTTGTCTTCCATGCCGGTACGCGCGTGGCCGCCTTTCAGGACGCCGTATGTTACACCGTGCAGCTGATTCGATGCAATCGCCATTGTTGTGACGTTGACGCTGCAGTGCCCCCGGCTTTTGTTTATCATATCCATCATAAAGTCGTGGTTATCCTGCGTATACGAGATAGCACCCTGGCTGACTTTGTTCATACCCATGACCATTGTCATGTTGATTGGCTCATTCGGATCATCGGTCAATCTACCCACGCCGGCAGGGATGAGCACTTGGAACAAATCCTCAATAGACTCTATGTTAAACAGCTCTATCTCCGGCTTGATGCCCAACTCTTTCATCCGCAGGCCGTGTTTGATCAGCCAATCACGCTCCCAGCGGTAGATAAAGCTGAGATCTTCCCACACGGTGGTGATCAACGATGTATCCAGTGAGCACATTTCCGGCAGTGCGTCTCTGATGCTGTCATCGTATAGCAACGCAATGCCGTCGTCCGCCTCTGACCCTGGGCGTGTCGCCGGGGCGGTGGAGTTTTGTGTGATGATGTTGCACTTCGCGCGGATGCCGGAGTTGATTTCGGCAAACACTTTCGGGTCATTGCATGATTTTCCGTCTTTATTCCGCGCGTGGATGTGGACGATCGATGCACCCGCGTTGTAACAGTCGTACGCCGACTGGATAACCTCGCTCGGCTGCTCCGGCAGATTGGGGTTTTGCGCTTTACCCTGGAAGTTGCCCGTCTGTGCGACGGTGATAATCACTTTTCTTTTCCTTGACATGTAATTTCATCCTTTCGTGTTAAATCAGTGCTTTGTATGTTAGACACTATATCATAAATCGCAATATTCTGTCAAAGCAATTGTCGTGCTTTTAGTCTCTCAATTTTTCTGCGTATTTGATAACATTTCGTGCCAAAATACGCGCCTGTTCAAGCCGGTTCTGCTGTGTTAATATATCGCCTGGTTTATCTGCCGCAGCTGATAGCCCATTCAATTCACCGGGAATAGGCAGTGCCCCGCAGGACAACAGGTAATTATATATAACCGTCAATACAATGGACGCCCAGCACCTTGGCCACGGCCGACTGTCATCGCCCCGCCGGGCTTCCCGGCAAGAAATTCACCGCGCTGATACGATGAGAACGACCGATCAAAAACAGCTTTCAACTGCGCTGTCACATTGCGGTAATATACAGGCGACCCGATAATTACCGCATCACAACCTGCCAATGCATTGAACAATTCCGTCATATCATCGTCTGATATCGCGCACACGCCGCTTTCAACGCAAGTTTCGCACCCGATACAGGGCTTGACTGCTTTTCCTGATAAATAAAATTCCAAAACAGTCCAACCATGTGTAGTGAATTCATCCAGGCACTCTCTCATAAGGCATTCCGTGTTGCCACCCTTTCGCGGACTGCCTGATATTCCGACTACTTTCATTTAATGCACCCCTTCATATAGTCTAAGCCCCATTGGTGTGCCCAACGGCTTATGAGGTCGCCTTTGTCATACAGTTTTTTGCTGTCTTTTTCGCCGTACCGCCGCGCTAATTCACTAACAGGCGTTTCGCGGTTCATCTTCATCCCCGGCGTGGCTTTGTCGCGATAAGCTTTGATAATTGCGTCAACA